>NZ_JAOTGJ010000013.1:0-53313 GCF_044427225.1 Streptococcus sp. 2022WUSS037
GAACGATGACAGCGGAATTATTTATCAAGTGGTATCAGGAGCAGCTATTGCCATCCTTGACAGAACCCCATGTCATCATTATGGATAATGCAGCTTTTCATCCCAAGAAACAACTAGATGAGCTTGCAGTGGCTAAGGGACACTATTTTCTTCCGCTTCCACCTTATTCCCCTGAACTTAACCCAATTGAACGATTCTGGGCTGGCTTGAAAAGAAAAGTGGCTGAGTTATTGAGGAGATTTCAATCGGTTGAGTATTCTTTGGAATACTATTTTAAAACTAAATGACTATAAATATCTGAAAACGCATTTTCATCTTTCCATTGGTTTACTTGTCAACTGCCTACACGTCCTGCTGACCAACCCCATTGGCTTTCGAAATTACGATCTCCAGATGCGTCGCTTTCTTTTTTAAAGAGACGGTACCTACTGTCAGAATTATTGTTGCTATCGCTGACATTTTTAGGGAATTGTTCAAGTAATTTTTCACCGTTTTGGTCAGTAATACTTTTCAACTTTAAGCCCTCAGGAATAATAAAGTAGTACCCTCCCTTATCATTGGTGAAGTTCCAATGTGTAGGATTGAACTTTACTTTCCATGTAAACTCGTTATTGCTATTTGTCGAAAAATCTTCAATAGATACTGACTTTTGGACCAAGTCGTTATAGTTAGTCTCTTGAATAAGTTCTCCAGGATCAAAGATAGGCGAGATATGTGCTATTTGCACCTTTCCCTCTTCATTTGCTTTTACGGTTGGTGTCTGTGTAAACAGCAATCCTCCCAATACGATAGCACTTAAAAATAAACTTGATATAATTTTACGTTTGCTCATAAGAGTCTCCTTCTTTACTTGATCTATTTTTGCGCTAGCTACAAAAATACTGGCAAGCTAATCGTCCCATTTCTAGGCTATCCCTTCCTTACTAAGATGAGAGTCTCTAGCAAATAAAAGACTTTTAACTACTATCAGTATAACAATATAAGTAGTATTTTCTCTTGGAGCTATCCGTTTTTTTCTATATTTGTCATTTAGCATATAGATGGTAAGACACACTCTAAAAACGTCCGATGCAAAATTTGCTTATCTAGATGTCATCAAAGCGTGCAAGATTGTTTCGATGCTTTAAGCAGTATACAAAAAATCACCTCAAAACAGTCAGGTCAAGACCCATTTTGAGGTGTCATATATCGTTCTAAAAATAATATTATGAAGACGTCGCAAGTCTTGTAAAATGCGATGTTTCCGCTTTACTTTTGACTCATCCCTACTCTTCCTTACTTATCGGTGCTAGGCTTGCTAGAACTTTTTTAAGGCCCATTTCTGGGAAATTGATTTTGAGTTCTTGGTTGCTGCCTGAGCCTGAAACTTCAAGGACAGTTCCGCGTCCCCATTTCTTATGGACTGCGATGTCACCAACTGACCAGTTGGTGCCTGAGCCAGACGATTTGGTACTTGATGCGAAAGGCATACTGCCTCCGAGCTTGGCAGATGGTTGTACGGATGCTTTTCGACTTTGCATGGCCTGTTGCAAACTCATACCTTGTCCAAACTGTGTCGCTCTGCCATTGACATAAGAAGCCTTAAAGCTAGTATTGGCTGGACGAGCGAGACCCTGATAGTCCAGAAGGTCACTGGAAATTTCGCGGATAAAGCGGCTTGGTTGGTTGTAGTTGGTGCGACCGAAAAGGAGTCGAGAATTGGCATTTGTCAGGTAGAGAGTCTGCTCAGCACGGGTGATGCCTACGTAAGCCAAACGACGTTCTTCTTCCAATTCGTCCTCTTCTTCTGCTGCACGACTGAGTGGGAAGACATTTTCCTCCATACCAATCAAGAATACAACTGGAAATTCCAGACCCTTGGCCGCGTGGAGGGTCATAAGGGTTACTTCTGAAGATTCGGTGTCTCCATCATCTGTATCAGCAATCAGTGCCAAATCAAGCAAGAAGCGTGTCAAGCGATCCAGACCTGTCTCTTCTTCCTCAGCATCCTTTTCATCAAAGTTTTTGGTAACAGAAAGGAATTCCTGAATGTTTTCAATGCGGGCATTGGCTTCCAGTGTATTTTGTGCGGCAAGGGCATCGATGTAGCCTGTTTGATTTAATACTGCCTCGACTACTTGGGTTACCGTCAAGTTGTCTAATTGATTACGGAGCTTATAGAGGAGATTGGCTAGGTCAAAGACCGCCTGTGCTGCCTTCCCTTTAATCGGCGATAACATAATATCCTGAGAAGCTTCTAGCAAGGACATGCTGTGGCTGGTCGCAAAATCACGAAGTTTGTCAACCGTACCAGGTCCAACCCCACGTTTTGGCTCATTGACAATGCGCTCATAGGAGATATTGTCTGATGGATTTGCAATGATATTCAAATAAGAAATCACATCTCGGATTTCCTTACGGCTGTAGAACTTGGTGCCTCCAACCATGGTGTAAGGGATATTGGATTTGAGCAAGGCTTCCTCAATAGTACGGGACTGGGCATTGGTCCGATAGAGAACTGCAAAATCCTTATAAGCCTTGCCTTCTCGGTGCAACTGGTCAATCTGTCCTGCAACATAGATAGCTTCATCATTCTCATCTCTGGCACGATAGTAGGTAATCAAATCCCCTTGGGCATTCTGTGTCCAGAGTTTCTTAGGACGGCGATTGCGGTTGTTTTCGATGACTTCATTAGCCGCCTGCAAGACGGTCTTGGTCGAACGATAGTTTTCCTCCAAGAGCACCACCTTGCTCTCAGGATAGTCCTTTTCAAAGTCCAGGATATTTTGCATATCTGCACCACGCCAACCATAGATAGACTGGTCCGCATCACCGACAACGCAGATATTCTTGAAACGTGATGCCAGGAGCTTGACCAATTGGTACTGGGCATGGTTGGTATCCTGATACTCATCGACATGGATATACTGGAATTTCTGCTGGTAATAGGTAAGAACCTCTGGATTTTGGTCAAAAAGGCGGAGCGTCAACATGATCAAATCATCAAAGTCAACGGCCTCTGACTGTCTTAGTTCCTTTTGATAAGCCGTGTAGCATTTAGCAACAATCTGCGTGTAGAGGTCGCCTGCCTGGGCTTCAAATACCTTGTCATCAATCAAGTCGTTTTTGGCATTGGAAATGGTTCCAAGGATAGAACGTTCACTCCACTTTTTCGGGTCTAAATTAAGATTTTTCAAAATCCGTTTCATAAGGGTGCGTTGCTCACCTGGATCGACAATGGTAAAATTGCGATTATAACCAATATGGTCAGCATCACGACGTAAAATCCGTACACACATGGAGTGGAAGGTAGCAATCAAACAGTCTTGCGTAGCAGGATTGAGGGCGTAGGCCCGCTCTTTCATCTCACGCGCCGCTTTGTTGGTAAAGGTAATGGCCAAGATATTCCAAGGATTGACCATTTTTTCATCAATCAAGTAGGCAATACGGTGGGTCAAGACTCGCGTCTTGCCCGAACCAGCCCCTGCCATAATCAAAAGCGGCCCTTCTGTCGTCTGTACCGCTTCTGCCTGTCTGTCATTCATTCCGTTTAATAATGGGTTCATTGTCTCATACTTTCTTAGAACATGTATTACAAGTGGAGTGCTTTTAAATAAGAGATAGTTTTTCGCTAATCAAGGCAGTTTTTTGAAGGAATACCGACTGTATTTTGAAAAAAACTAACGATGAGTAGCTGAAAAACTAGGCTTAGATGGAAGTACTACACTGTGAATACAGGTTCGTTATAATCATTCTCTCCATTATACCAAAAAATCTCTCGATAGGCAGTTGCAATGTGATAGATGACATGCAAAAAAGCCCAGAGTCATCTCTGAGCTTTTGTATTCAATTAATTATTCAGCACCCAAGGCAGCTACTGTGATGTAGTTGTAAGGTTTGTTGAAGTGTGGCAAGAAGAACAAGTCTGTCAATGCCAATTTTTCGATTGTTACGCCTTCTTGGATTGCCAATGAGAAGAGGTGGATTCCCAATGAGATATCTTCACGAGCAGCCATTTGAGCACCAAGGATACGACGTGAATCTTTATCGTAAACGATCTTGATAGTTACTGGGAAGTTACCATGCTCCATGAATTCTGGTTTTTGGTTATCTGTTACTTCTGTAACAGCAGCGTTCAAACCAAGACGAGTAGCTTTTTCAAGTGTCAAACCTGTTGATACAAGGTTAAGACCATAGATAGAGATACCGTTAGAACCTTGTACACCGATACCTTCAAGGTCAGTACCACAGATGTTGTGAGCTGCTACGATACCAGTACGTACTGCGTTTGAAGCCAAAGCGATGTAGCTTGTGTCGCCAGTAGCGTTGTCATAGATAGTTGCACAGTCACCGATAGCGTAAACGCCTGGGATTGAAGTTTCTTGGCGTTTGTTTACAAGGAAGGCACCGTTGCGGAAGCGCTCGATTCCTTCACCTGCAAATGCAGTGTTTGGACGGAAACCAACAGCCAAGATAACCATGTCAACATCGTATTCGTTCTTGTCAGTAATGATTTTTTCAACTTTGCCATCACCAGCAACTTCTTGAACAGTTTCGCCAAAGGCAAGTTGAATACCATGCTCTTCCAAGTTTTTAGCCATAAGGTCTGACAAGTCGCGGTCATAGTACCCAGCCAAACATGTATCTACAACGTCGATAAGGATAACTTCTTTACCTTTACGTTGGAATGCTTCTGCAAGCTCAACACCGATGTAACCAGCACCAACTACTGCTACGCGGTTGATGTCTTTGTTTTTCAATTTTTCAATAACATCTGCTGAGTTTTGGTACAATTTTACGAATTGCAAGTTTTCAAGAGTTGCTTCAAATTCAAGAGAACCTTCTTTGATTTCAGCTCCTTTGATTGGTGGCAAGATAGGTTGTGAACCAGTTGCGAAAAGAAGTTTTTCAAATGATTCAACATGTTCTTGACCATTTACAAGCGCTGTAACTGTTTTGGCATCATAGTCAATGTTTGTAACAGGTGACTCCATGTAAACTTTTGCGCCCATGCTTTCCAATTGTTCTTTATCAGAGTAGAAAAGTCCTTCTGGACCAGCAATTTGCTCACCAATCCACAAAGCCATACCACAACCCAAGAATGAGATGTTTGAGTTTTGGTCAAATACAACGATTTCGTTTTCTTGACCATAGTTTGTCAACATTGTTTTAATTGCGGCAGTACCTGCGTGGTTAGCACCGACAACAACGATTTTAGCCATAAGAGAAAATCTCACTTTCGAAATATATTTTTTTACAAAGTCTATTATACACTAAAAATGATACCGATTACAAAATTTTTGCTCATAAAATCACATTTTTTCAAAAAGTTTTTGAAATGCTATTTTCTTTAAACAATGTAAAGATATATAAAAGCAAAAAACCTAGATTTCTCTAGGTTTCTCTTAACGCACTTGTTCAAAACGCAGATGTACAATAATCTTATCGCCATAACCGTTACGTTCCAAATCACGTTGCAAGCGATAGGAAATGTAATGCTCAGCAATAGAAATATAACCTGCATCTAAAAGACGGTGTTCAACTTGCGACTGAACCATGCTAATCGTTGGTCGCTCTGTATGAGCTTCTTCCAAGTCAAGCACTACTTTCTTTGTGACCTGAGCAAGATTTTTCCGCCAAGTTTCATCAATGACATAAACTGTCTGTGCAGCTTTAATGATGGCTTGGTAGATTTTATCTGGGTCAAATTCAACAATCTCTCCACTACGTTTAATGACTTGCATAAAAGCTCCTTTCTGGTTTTCAGTAAACCCTTTCATACTTACATTATCTAGGTTTTTATGCATTTTGTCAAGTATTCTTTTTCATAAATTTTGCCTTGGCTTATTTTCGCTGAAAACCCTTTAGTATGATATAATGGACCTATTAAAATGAAATAAGGAGAAAATCATGACAAACGCAATGCCTAAACGTCAAGAAATTGATGTGCAATTAACTTGGGATACGGACATTCTATTTCCGACCCCTGATAACTACAAAGAAAATTTGGCAGCCTACGCTAAGCAAGTGACAGCTTTCGAATCGAATTTCAAAGGGAAGCTAACTGATAAGGATACCATCGTTTCCGCCTTAACAGAATACGAAAAAATCGTCATTCTTGATAGTAGACTTTCCCACTATGCCTTTTTGCCATTAGAAGTTGACAAGATGAATACTGAATTGGCGAGCCTGGCCAATGAATACGACCTCGTTTCTGCCAAGGTACGTCCTCAACGAGATTTCCTCTATTCAGAACTTGGTCAATTAGATGAAGCCTTTCTTCTTGAATTAAAAGAAGAACAACCACAATGGGCTGCTTTCTTCGATGCTATTTTACGAGACAAACCCCATCAACTCCATCCACTTCAAGAAGAACTTCTCTCAAACTTCGCCCCAACTTTTGGTCAGCCATACAACAACTACGGTGTGACCAAGTTTGAAGATATGACCTTTGATAACTTCGAGGCAAATGGTGAAACACTTGGGAACAGCTATGTGCTCTTTGAAAATGATTATGAACTCAGCCATGATACCGAGATCCGTCGCAATTCAGCTGCTGGTTTTTACTCAACCTTGAAGAAATACAAGAATACAACTGCCGCAACTTATTTGTCTCATATCAAAAATGAACAAATCGAAGCTCGCTTGCGTGGTTTTGACAGCACTATCGACTTCCTCTTGCATCGTCAAAACGTATCCCGTGATCTCTTCGACCGTCAAATTGATGTCATCATGAAGGAATTGGCTCCACACATGCGCCGTTATGTGAAATTGGTTGCCAAGGCTCATGGATTGGACAAAATCACACATGCTGACTTGAAAATCAGTTTGCCATCTGAATACAACCAACGCATCACTCCTGAAGAATCTAAACAATTCTTGATTGACTGCTTGGGCATTCTTGGTGAGGATTATGTGAAGATGATTGAACAATCGTTTGATGAGCGTTGGATTGACTTTGCTCAAAACGAAGGCAAGGCAACAGGTGGCTTCTGTGCTACTCTTTACGATGGACCATCCTATATCCTACTTTCATGGACAGGTTTGATGAACGAGGTCTTGGTATTGGCTCACGAATTGGGTCATGCTGGTCATTTCCAATTGGCTAAGAAACAAAGCGTCCTCAGCTACGATCCATCCCTTTACTTCATTGAGGCGCCTTCTACTGCTAATGAAGTCTTGACATGTAACACCCTTTTGAAAAACAACCAAGACCCTGGCTTCCAGGCTTACTTGATTAGCGAGTTGATCAGCCGTACTTACTTCCACAACATGGTCACTCACTTGCTTGAAGCAGCCTTCCAACGTGAAGTCTACACTCGTTTGGACAATGAAGAATACCTCAATGGTGATATTCTCTGCCAAATCAAGTTGGATGTCATCAAGGAATTCTGGGGTGAAGACTTTGAAATCGGTGACGATGCAGGTCTTATCTGGATGCGTCAACCACACTACTACATTGGTTTGTATCCATATACTTACTCAGCTGGTTTGACCATCGGTACGGCTATGGCTAAGCAATTGGAAGAACATCCTGAAGAAGTTGTTGAAAAATGGTTGGAAACCTTGTCACTCGGTGCAAGTCTTTCTGCCCAAGACCTTGCTAAACACGCTGGTGTTGACGTTTCAACAGACCAACCACTCAAAGAAACCATCGCCTATGTTGGTTCATTGGTGGATAAATTGGAATCCTTAATTTAATAACTCTTAAAGGCTTGAACACATTGGTTCAGGCCTTTTTTGTTTGCTTGTTTTCTCCATAAGACCAATTCCTCCCTTATTTGGTATCTACGTAATAAAAAACTTCCCTAACCATTGCTGATTAGAGAAGGATATTTCTTAAAAAATGAGACCATAAAGGAGAGCCGCAAGCAAGCCTCCGATGATGGGACCAAGTACTGGTACCCAAGCATAGCCCCAATCCGAATCTCCCTTGTGCTTCAATGGAAGGATTGCATGCATGATACGAGGACCAAGGTCACGCGCAGGGTTTAGGGCATATCCTGTTGGACCGCCAAGAGAAACTCCGAGGGAAACAATCAAACCGCCGACGATTAAAGTGCCAAGCCCTGTTGGAAAATCATACTGACCGAAAGCCAGTAATCCCGAGACCAAAACAAAGGTTCCGATTGCTTCGCTAATTGTAAATGTCCCCTAGACGTTGTTCGCTCCCTTATTTCAAAGCTCACCTTAAATTACTTCGCTTTTTTATTTTCAAGCTCAGGTAAGAATAGTCCACTGGACTAGCTCGCCTTCGTATTTTTGGGCTCGGGTCTTCTGTGGTCACTTTCGTATTTCTTGGTGACCAGATGATGTACTTCGCTTTTTTGTTTTCAGGCTCAGGTACAAATAGGCTACTAGCCTATTTGTACTCCCCTGACTGTCCTCGCTTTCGGGTTTTTGAGCTCGGGACTTCTGTGGTCACTTTCGTATTTCTTGGTGACCAGCTGAAACAGTTCCCCGAACTGTTTCACTCCCCTAGACGTTTTTAATAATCCGGTCGTACGACTCCTGTTACGGTCGCTTTAGTTGCTTCGTAGTCGCCGTCAACGACTACTTTGATAATGCGTTTGGCATCTTCTTCTGGGCATGGAACCAACGGTAAGCGGAGTGGACCAACTTCAAATCCAAGATAGTTGAGAACTGCCTTAACTGGTGCAGGACTTGGATATGAGAAGAGGGCATTGACTTTCGGAATGAACCTGCGTTGAATAGCGGCTGCTGTTCGAATATCTTGTTGTTCGATGGCTGTAAACATTTCATACATCTCATCACCATTCGTGTGAGATGCAACAGAAATCACACCATCTGCTCCCAAGTTCATTGCATGGAAAGCATCCCCATCCTCACCTGTATAAATCAAGAAGTCGTCAGGTTTATGCTCAATTAGGTAAGCCATGTTGGCAAGGCTTGTACACTCTTTAACACCGATGATGTTTGGATGCTCAGCCAAACGTAACATGGTTTCTGGCGTCATTTCAACCACGACACGACCTGGGATATTGTAGATAATGATTGGCAAATCAGAGGCATCCGCAATAGCCTTGAAGTGCTGATACATGCCCTCTTGAGAGGGTTTGTTGTAGTAAGGCACAATGGCAAGACCTGCCGCAAAGCCGCCGAATGCTGCCACTTCTTTAGCAAACTCAATCGAGTCGCGCGTATCGTTTGTACCAATACCTGCAATCAAGGGAACACGACCGTTGACAATCTTTTGCACAGCACCAAATAGTTCCAGTTCTTCCTCGTGTGTCAGGGTTGGACTTTCGGCAGTTGTTCCTGCTAATAAAATCCCTTCCGTATGGTGAGCCAATAGATGCTCAACCAACTCTGGTAAAACATCGTAGTTTATTGCACCGTCCTCTTTAAAGGGCGTAATCATAGCCGTAATAATTTTTACATCACGTAAATCTTGAATAGACATAGGCTTCCTCTCTTACTGATTGTTGCTAAAAAAGGCTGAGTGCAGCCTTTTGTGTACTTTTGGTTAATGAAATTATTTCAATTCAAATTTCAAGTCTGCCGTTGGACGAACTAGACCACGCTCATGAAGGGTTTCAGCGATTTGAACAGAGTTCCATGCAGCACCTTTGAGCAAGTTGTCAGAAACAACCCACATGTGAATACCGTTTTCCTTATCCAAATCTTTACGGATACGACCAACAAAGGTATCACGGCTACCGACAGCGTTAATCGCTTGCGGATAAATTTGATTAGCCACATCATCTTCCAAAACAGCTCCTGGGAAGGATGCAATAGCTGCCTTCACTTCTTCAATCGGTGCAATTTCTTTAGTTTCAATGTAAACAGACTCAGAGTGAGCTGACAAGACTGGAATACGGACGCAGGTTGCAGAAACAGCAATACTGTCATCTTCCATGATTTTCTTAGTCTCTTTTGTCATCTTCATCTCTTCATAAGTGTAGTCATTTTCAGTGAAGAGGTCGATTTGCGGAATAGCGTTGAAACCGATTGGGTAATGTTTCTTATCGCCACCAGAAGGAAGAATATTTGCTTCTACCGCTTTTGGTTCCACGCCATCATTCAAGACAGAACGAAGCTGTGCTTGTGTTTCCAAGATAGCTCCCATACCAGCACCAGAGACTGCCTGATAAGTGGATACGATGATCCGCTCCAAGCCCCATTTCTGACGAACAGGCTCCAAGGCAACCATCATTTGAATAGTTGAACAGTTTGGACATGCAATGATACCATTGTGGGCATCCAGTGCGTGAGCATTTACCTCAGGAACAACCAAAGGCACATCTGGATTTTGACGGAAGTAAGAGGTATTGTCAACTACTACAGCTCCTGCTTTTACTGCGTAAGGAGCATACTTGGCAGATGTAGAGCCACCAGCTGAGAAGAGGGCAATATCCACTCCTTCAAAGGCTGTTTCTGTTGTTTCTTCAATGACAATATCCTGTCCCTTAAACTGCAAGGTCTTGCCTGCTGAACGGGCAGAAGCAAGGAAACGCACTTTCTCGATTGGAAGTGTTGACTCTTCCAACATTTTAATCATTTGGGCACCGACTGCACCAGTGGCACCAACAACAGCTACTACATAGGCCATAGAAATCTCCTTTAAGTCAATTCTTCAAAATTTTCTAAATATTTTATATTTAACAATTATATCATAATTTTTTCAAATGAAAAGCCCTGAGAAAGAATTTCCCAAGGCAATTACTTCGAACCTCTATTCACAAGTTTAGATGGACATGCTCAACTGTGAATGCTCTTCTTATTTGTCTAACGAGCGAACATAGTAGTCAACAGCCATCAGAGCTTCTGCAACGTCTTCTGCTGAAATAGCAAATGGCATACCGTGAATTGTTTCTCCTTCAATCGTCGCTTGTTGGCCGACTTTCAATAGATCTTCATAACCAGCATCAGCCAAATGTAACTCCTCCAAAGTTGTTGGAAGACTCAAGGCTTGATAGAAACGGATGTATTTTTCCAATTCTTCTTTCGGACGGTTTTCCAAGAAGAGCTGGGTCAAGGTCCCATAAGCCACTTTTTCACCATGTGTCAAATGGTGAATGTCTCCCTCCAAGGCGGTGAATCCATTGTGTATCGCATGCGCCGCGGCCAAACCTGCACTTTCAAAGCCTAAACCACTTAGCAAGGTATTGGCTTCAACAATGTTCTCTAAAGCAGCTGTCACAACCTTGGCTTTACAGCTGGCCATGGCTTGAAGTCCATATTCAAAGAGTGTTTGTTCACAGGCTTGTGCAATAGCGATACCAGCAAGTGTCTGACCTCCTCCTGCCATTGTTGTTCCATTGCTTTGTAAAATAGCACGCGCTTCTACCCACGTCGCCAAGCCATCCGCAATACCAGAAGCCAAAAGACGTGGCGGTGCTTGACAAATAATCGCTGTATCTACTAAGACAAGATCTGGATTTTTCTTATAGAAAATATAGCGTTCAAACGCCCCTTCTTCAGAATAAATGACAGATAAAGCAGATGTCGGAGCATCTGTTGAAGCAATAGTTGGAGCAATGACGACTGGCACTCCTAGTAAATCAGCAATCGCCTTGGCTGAGTCAATCGTCTTGCCACCACCTAGACCAATTACGACGTCACTAGCTTGTTCTTTTCCGATTTCTACGACGCGCTGGATTTCCTTGTCAGATGCTTCTCCATTAAAGGCCACACGATGGACTTGCATCCCTTCTTCAACGAGATAGGACAAAAACTTCTCACCGACAATCCCATATACTAAATCATCACAAAGAATCAAAGGCTTTGTTCCCAATTTTCCGATAGCTTCTGCACCTTGGAAAAGAACATGTTTACCTTGAATATAGCGAGATGGACTTGCAAATACTTTCATAAGAATCCCTCCTTGAAATAATAGATAGTGTTATATTGAGTAATAAACGAAGTTAGCATTGCCGAAAGCAAGAGGCACGAGCCCATATTTTTAATATTGCCATTGTACAGCGATGCCTACTAGCAACGTGTCGAGCAATCTTCTCCCATCTCTAGTGCAATTTCCTTGAAAACTGCCTCCAGCGACGATAGATTGCTAGAGTTGGCAGACAAAAGCAACTGTTGACACCACTTCAGCCTGGCTTGAAATTCTTCTGATTCCTGAGTCAAATAGGTCAGAAGCAAATAGAGGACAAGATTTCGTTTCAATGGCTCATCCACTAAATCCTCTCTTCTTTCGCTGAGCTTTGATTCTATTTGTTGAATCACGTCCCAAGCATCACTAGGTAGGTCTAATGTTACACAAGTAGAAAGAACTTCTAAGACATCTTGTACTTCTTTTGATAATATCCGGGCTTCAAAATCCTCTATAGCTTGAAGACTACTGTTAAATAAAACGCTTTCAAAATCTCTGATAAGAATATCATCTACCAAACTGAATAGATGATTTCTTTTTACTTCTTTTATGGCTGCTAGATAAAGAAGAGTATTGACCACTCCATTCATCAACTCCGAGGTAGGTTGTGTCAATAATTGGTCCCTATCCGCGATAATTAGCTGGATGGACTCATTAAACAATGGTCGCTCTCTTTTCATATTTTCCACCGATAGCCGAGGCAGAGTGGTAAACGGTGAAGTCGGTATAAGAACGGCTGGCAAGTCTAGTAAATCCGCAACAGACTTTGTACAAGCTGCCACAGAACTATTACCAATGCCAATAATATGGTCTGCACAATGTCGGAAACCAACTTCCCCACATTCTTCAACCAAGTTCTGGTCCCACTCCTCCATATAGGCTATTTTAACAATAAGTCCATAACAAGTTAAAACTTTCACAAAGTTTTCTATAGTCGTATTATACTCCTGTTTTGCACATAAAACAAGGGGGCGATGACCTATTTTCAAAATGTCAATCGCACAAGTGTCTAAAAGATGATTTCCTTGTATAGTGCGTGAAAGACCTGAGAATTGTTTCATAGTGCCCCCTTATTTTATAATATAGAACTGTTTAGATAGTATACCTTCCATGAATGGCAGACCAATCATCTGCAAAATCATTTACCGCCTTTTCAATGGATGGCATAGAAAAAGCTGCTTCAAATACATCTGCACCTGCCGTAATAGCCTGCGCCCCATTTGCAAATGCTTGGTTCACTTGATCCACATTTTTGAATGACGCCGCTAAAATTTTACTTTCCGAACACTCCCTATCAATCGCTTCTGATAACTGAGCGATGACCGCATTCGAATCAATATTCAGATTGGCCATGCGATTGTAGTACGGTGCCAAGTAATCTGCACCCGCTTCAATAGCTAACAAGCCCTGAAAAACGGTATAAATCGCTGTTGCTGTAATCTGATAGCCTTGCGCTTTCAATGTTTTCATGGCAGCCAAACCAGCAGGCGTTACCGGAACCTTAATATAGACATTTTCCGGTGCCAATTCACGAATTTTTTTAGCGTCTGCCAAAATCCCTTCATAATCCTTTGCCACAACTTGCACATGTAGTGAAGCATTTGGACCGATGATGTCACGGATAAGGTGCAAACGTTCAAAAAAGTCAATGTCACCTTCTTTCTTCGCAATCGTTGGGTTTGAGGTCACCCCCGCAAGGGGTAAAACCTCAGCCCATTTTCGTATTTCCTCTATATTTAAGGTGTCCAGCATGAATTCCATAATAATAACCTCTTTTACAATGTATGTTCTGTACGACCAATGATGTCGTCTTGTGTTGCTCTCGACAATACATTGAAGAATGCTGAATAGCCTGCTACACGGACAATCAAATCACGGTGTTTTTCAGGATGTAGTTGTGCATCAATCAAGGTTTCTCGAGAGACAACATTGTACTGAATATGATAGCCATGCAAGCGGTTAAAGAATGTCCGCAAGAGGGCAATTAATTTTTGTTTGTCTTCTTCTTTGGCAAGTGTTTGTGGATTGACCTTCTGATTGAGCAGAACGCCTCCAACAATTTCATGCGTTGGTAATTTGGCAACTGATTTCAAAACGGATGTCGGTCCATTTTTATCCATATTATGTGATGGAGAACAACCTTCTGCCAACGGTGTACCTGCATTTCGACCATCTGGAGTTGCTAAGGTACCACGCCCCTGTCCAACGTTTGCTGAAATGGATGATGTACCTGAATAACGGATACCACCAATCGGACCACGACCAAAGCGAGTATTTGGATATTTGGCAATCTCATCGATATAAATATCATACGCTGCTGTTACCAATTGGTCTGCATAATCATCATCGTTACCATATTTTGGTGCATCTTCAATCAACATTTCCTGGATTTCTTTACCACGCTCTCCAGCATAGTCTGTTTCCAAAGCATGCCACAATTCTTCTGGAGTCAATCGTCCTTCTTCAAAGACTAATTTTTTGATTGCTGCTAGAGAATCAGATAAATTGGCAATGCCAACCTGCAGACCAGAAATGTAATCGTAAATCGCTCCGCCTTCTTTCAGGTGCTTGCCACGACCGATACAGTCATCTGTCAGAGCCGAGCAGAGAATGTCTGGTACTTCTCTTTCTAAAGCAATGTCAATTGCATTTTCAACGATAACACTCATCCGTGTTAGATGACGAAGTGTCTTTTCCCATGCCGTTTCAAGCTCTTCAAAGGATTTCATATCTTTGAAGTGACCAAAGGCTGGTGCAAATCGTTTGCCTGATGCAGGGTCAATCCCATCATTCATGGTAATCAACAACACTTTCGGGAAGTTCATATAGCTCATACCTGTACAACGGTAACCCCATTTACCAGGAACAGCTGTTTCTACACAACCAATCGCACTGTAGTCATAGGCATCTTCTTCCAAGACACCTTTTTCAATAAAGGATGGAATGATAATTTCATCGTTGTTGAAGGCAGGCATACCAAAGCCAAGTTTCATCACTTCGATGCATTCATTCATGAAACGAGCATCTAGGCCTGCATGATAGCGAACAGTCAAGTTTGGCTGTGGCAGGTGTGTTTGGGCAACAGATTTCAATACTAAGTAAGAAAGTGGATTGACAGCATCCTTCTTATCACGTGTTTGTCCACCAATGGTTACATTTTGGTATAGTGGACTACCAGCAGATGAGAAGGTATGCGATTGACTACGAACCTTGTTGATAGTAATGGTCTTAATCCACAAGTTAGTCAAGCGTTCGACGATGCTGTCTTCCGTTTCACGTCCTGCTTCTAAATCAGCTTTCACATACGGATACATGTATTGGTCGAAACGTCCATAGGATAGAGAATGTCCATTTGACTCGATTTGCAAGATACACTGGATAAACCAGACAGATTGCACTGCCTCTGCAAATGTTTCAGCAGGTTCATACGGCACCTTCGCACAAATCCGTGCAATCTCCAGTAGTTCTTGACGGCGTTGAGCGGTTGGAGCTTTCTCTGCCAATTCAGTAGCCAAGGCGACAAAACGATCTGCATATGCTTTCACCGCATCAATGATGATAAAGATTGAGTCATAGAAATGATATTTATCAATACTTGCAGGATCCGTCAAATCGAGATTAGCCTTTGCTTCACGAACTCGCTCCTCAAAACCACGCAAACCTTGTTCCAATACCTTTTGGTAATTGACAGCCAAGTGGGCATCGCCAGAGTTCATCTTACCTTCCATACCAAAGAAGCCAGTTTCCATATAGACTTGAACTTCTTCTGGAAGCAAGACACCTGCACGTGAACGAAGATTATTCTTTTCCCAGAATGGAGCGATGCTGCGCAACTGCTCCTTGGTTTTCTCGGTAATATAGAAGACATCCCCATCCCGTTTTTCGAATAAATCCAATTCATTCAATACAAACTCTAAGGTATATTCTGGGAAGATGGGAGCATCTTTATTTGAAGAAGCTTGGTTACCTGCAATCAGACTTTCTTCCTCAATATAAAGCGTCATGTTCTCCAATATTTCTTTGAGCATATAGGCCCTTTTTAATACATTGGGCTTTTCTCTATGTTCTTGATAGGCTTTTGTTGCTAAAACAGCCCGTTCCGCATCAATATAGGGCTTCTTATCAAGGACATCTTCTCTGTATTTGTTCATCCGATCTGTCAGACTTCCAAAATACTCCGTTTTAATGCTAGTGCCAGCTACTTCAGTCACTGTTTTCATAGTTATACCCTTTCTTTCGAAACTTAATTTTGTTTCGTTTGTAAATTAAGTATATCCTGTAATAGGGGTTATTGTCAATTGATGCTAGTGAGAGCTAAGATTTCCGAAGCCAGCTGCACATTTGTGCAACTCTTTTATCTGACATCATTGACTAAACTGGTTCTTTCATTTCACTTTCATAGGCAATCTTATCTTGGATTTTGAAGAATGGGAAATAAACAATAGTTGAGACAGCTAAAATAATGATTTGAACAACTGCACCTTGCCAACCACCCACCATAAAACCAGAAATGATTGCTGGGGTAGACCATGGTAGGGTCACACCTGAAAATGGTTGCATAAAGCCTATTGAGATTGCACCGTAGACAATGAAAGCCGCTAGGATTGGTACCAAGACAAATGGTAAGAACATAACAGGATTCATCACAATTGGGAAACCAAAGACGACTGGTTCATTAACGTTAAAGAGTGCAGGAAAGGCCGCTACCTTACCAAGAGCCTTATATTGTTTTGATTTTGCAGCAAATAGCATTGCAAAAACAATACCAAAGGTAATACCTGAACCTGACATAATCAAGAAACTATCCAAGAATTGTTGGGTCACAATGTGGGCGCCATTTTCCAGAGACAATTTATCTGCTGCTAAAAGGGCCTTATTGGCATCGAGGTTTGACAATAGTAAAGCAGTAACGACACCATTGACAACTGACTGACCATGTACACCAAACCACCAGAGGAAGGAAATGAAGAAAGCAATTCCAATCGCACCTGGTAATGAACCTGTCAAACCTTGTAGTGGCACTTGAATCACATCGTAAATCATTTCAATGAATGTACCACCGTTTGTCGCCATCTTGGAAACAATATAGACAATCATAGATAGCAAAAAGATGACAAAAGCTGGAATCATAGCTTCAAACTGCTTGGCAATAGCTTGCGGTACTTGTTCAGGCATCTTGATAACAATATGACGCTGAATAAAAGTCGTATAGATAGCGCCCACTACCAAACCAATAATAATCGCACCGATAATTCCTTGACCTCCAAACCATACTTTTGCGATGGCATCACCGATTGGTTCTCCATCAACTGGAATATAAGAAGATTTCAAGAGGATAAAGAATGAAGACAAGGACAGTACGCCCGCAGGGAGAGGCTCAACTCCACTATTTTTGGCATAAGAATAGCCGATCGCAAAACAAGAAATCAAGCCCATAATTGCAAAGGTTCCGCTATAGACTTGCATAAACGGTTCAGTCCATTCCGCTCCAAATATAGAAGCTATTGCAGCATTTAAGCCTTCAAAAGGCAATTGCCCCAAAATTAAGAAAATACTACCAACTACTGTTAAAGGCAAGATAGCCAACATACCATCTTTTAGAGCGATGATCCCTTTCATATTCACAAATTTCATGATTGGGACAATAATTTTTTGTGTATCAATTTTGGACATGACCATACTCCTTTATGAAACCATGCTGAGTGCCAATTGAAGAACTTTTTTCCCGTCCAACATCCCGTAGTCTGCCATTGGAATCACGGCAATAGGGACTTGCTTTTCATCACAGAGCGCTTTTGACTTATCAAGCGTATATGCTACTTGTGGTCCCAATAAAGCTACATCAATTTCGTCAAGGTAATCTGCAATTTTCCCTTGAGAATGCGCGTCGATTTCTACTTCGACACCTGCGTCTGCTGCTGCAATCTTCATGTTGTTTACCAACATGCCTGTAGAAAAACCAGCGGCACAAAATAGAGCGATTTTAACCATTTCGGTTTCCTCCTAAATATAATTTTTTTGTTTTAGCCAACTTTTTTTAGTTCTTTCCGCAAATCAATGATTTCTTTAATCAAATTGATTTCTGTAATAGATGTCATCAAATGATCTTGCGAATGGACAAATAGTGCTGTAATATCAGATTTTGCTCCCCCAGCTTCCTGTGCTAAGAATTTTGTCTGCATATTGTGAGCTTCTAATAATGCTGCATCTGCCAATTCTAATTCCTCTTCTGCTCGCTCTTCTTCACCTGCTTTGACTAGCGACAAAGCTTGGTAGGCGTGACTTTTCGCATCTCCAGCATAAATAATCAATCCCATGATCAATTGATCTGCAATAATCATTTCCATTTCTTTTTCCTCCAATTTGTTTTGTTTGTAAGTTATTATATTTCTTTCGTAAGTAAATCATATCATTTTATTTCAATATAGTAAATAATAAAACTGCTCTTTTTTACCTATTTTGAATAAATTGCACTTTTGTGCTTTTTCGATAAAATAAAAACATTTACTATCCATCAAGGACAATAAATGTCATTATTTAACCTATCACAAAGAGAAATGGTTGGTATCTCCATCTAGCTCCAACACCTTCAAGATTGTCCCTTCGTCCGTCACAAGATGATTGATATAACCAGCTCGCAAAATAGCTAGTATTGCCTGAGCCTTATGCTCTCCGTAAGCTAAGGCTAGCGTATTGGGAATATTTTTCAGTTCTTCTAATGAAATAGCTATCGTCCTATCTTGTAAGTCTTCGACAACGGGTTCTCCATTATGATTAAGACAACGACAGCAGGTTTCACCAACCGCCCCCTCTATAGATAACTGATGAAAGTCAGCTTCTGTTAACATATCCAACCACTGAGGATTATTAGCATCTACCCTACCACCAATTCCGACAGCCGCCACATTCAATTTTTTCCAGTCCGCTCTTAACTCTTCAAAATATCTGGATGACAAAATTCCTTCAGCAAGGCTTTGATTTTCTTGGATAATAGTCGCATTGATAAAACTGCACTCTCCTCGAAATTTATTGGCCATATCATAAATTAGAGTATTGACATGATAGCGAGCATGAATATGACTTGGGCCACCAGCAATAGGAACAAATTTTAAACCTTTCATTCGGTGATGTCCTATTTTCTCAACGATTAAACTCAAACTTCTGCCCCAAGAAAAACCAACTATCATGTCATCATCAATCAAATTGGTTAACATATCAGCTGCTGCTTCTGCTAAACGAGATTCTAAAGCAGAAAAATCGCCATCTGAGCTATTTTCTACCAGTTCAAGCCCCTTTAGACCATACTTGTTTTGAACGTATTTCTCCAGCTGATAAAGTCGCTTATCAAAATCTTGAATTTCTATTTTAACAATGCCTTCTAACTTGGCTCTCGTCAGCATTCTACTGACTGTTGTCCTGTAGATTCCAGTTTCCATGGCAATCTCTGCCTGACTTTTTCCCTCTATGTAATAGAGATAGGCAATCTTTGCTAATTGTCTTCTTTTTTCTAGCTTCATTCTTTCCTCACTAAACGATAGTGACCTTAACATTGGCTTTTTCTAGTTCAGCTACAAAAATCTCTGCAATTGAGGTATCCGTAATGACCTGAGCAACTTGACTTAAACCAAATCTGCGTACTGTCCCTCGTTTTGTAAATTTACTAGAATCTGTTAGCACAATCATGTTTTCAGCAACGTCAGACATGTACTGTACTACTTCGCTTCGCATTAAGTTTTTACCTGTAAAACCATGCTCACTATCATAGCCATCAGTTCCTACAAAAGCCTTATCAACATGGAAAAACTGAATCATTTTATGCAAGAGCGGCCCAACTGTTACTTGGGAATCTTTTTGAAACTCACCACCCAATAAAATAATCTGACAGCTATCATATTGTCGCACATAATTGGCTATAAAATAAGAATTTGTTATGATGGTCACATTTCTCTTGGTTTTGCAAATTTCTTCTGCCAAGAGAGCACAAGTTGACCCAGACTCTATCATAATCGTTTCATTGTCGGCAATAAGATTTGCAGCTTCTTTTGCAATTCGTTTTTTTACGTCATAGCGAAAGGACATCCGAATATTAAGGTCATCACCACTATTTAGAACAGCATAGCCATGTTCTCTACGTAATAAACCTTTTGATTCTAACTTATCTAAATCTTTACGGATGGTTACCTTAGAAACGTCCAGTTGCTCCGCCAAACTATTGACATCTATTCTTTCATGTTGTGATACCAGTTGTATAATTTTATCTAATCGTTCCATTTCATCACCTCATCATTATTCTATCAAATTTTGACTCTTTTTCAACTATTTGCAACTTTTTAACTTACGTTCGTAATTGTAAAACTTTCTTTTGTGTGATAGAATCAAATTAATCGAAAAGGAGAAAGAGCATGAATACACGAAAAGGCATTATTTTTAACATTCAACATTTTTCGCTCCATGACGGTCCTGGTATACGTACAACGGTTTTCTTGAAAGGCTGCCCCCTACGTTGTCCTTGGTGTGCAAATCCAGAATCTCAAAAACGAAAACCTGAACCCATGCTTGATGCTGTTAGTAAAAAAACGACCATCATGGGAGAAGAAAAATCTGTTGATGACATCATATCCGAAGTCATGAAAGATATTGATTTTTATGAAGAATCTGGTGGTGGGCTCACGCTGTCTGGCGGAGAAATTTTTGCCCAATATGAGTTTGCGAAAGCTATTCTTATGGAGGCAAAAAAACACGGCCTTCATACCGCTATTGAAACCACCGCTTTCGTAGAACACCGCAAATTTGTTGACCTTATCCAATACGTTGACTTTATCTATACTGATTTAAAACATTACAATACAATTTCTCATAGAAAAGTCACCGGCGTCAACAATAACCTTATCATACAAAATATCCAATACGCCTTTTCCATCGGAAAAGAAATCGTCCTACGTATCCCTGTTATCCCTGACTTTAATAATTCCCTCGAAGATGCTGAACAATTCGCCTGTCTCTTTAATCAACTCAAGATTGACAAAGTTCAACTACTCCCCTTCCATCAATTTGGAGAAAATAAGTATAAGCTTCTCAATCGAACCTATGCTATGACCGATGTCAAGGCTCTCCATCCAGAAGACTTGGCTGATTATCAGGCAATCTTTTTGAAACATAATATCAATTGTTACTTCTAGCACACTTTTAATAATATTAACCATCAGAATGAGCAGTATTGACTGATTCGTTCAATGTTCAGACCAAATTAAATATTGATACTTCTACAAAGATATACGGAATAATAGAACTCTTAGAAACTTCATTCAAATGTTTTCTAAGAGTTCTTTTCTTATTTTGACTACAAAAATAAAAGATTGAAGAGTCTGTCCCAAATAGACTTTTCTTCAATCTAACTTATCTCCCAATTATAGGGTAGACTCATTTACAACCATCCGTGAACGTTGTTCAATTTCCTCAGGTGTCAGAACACTATTGTAAAACATGAATTGACGAAGATTAAGCTCATCAACTGTCCAACGTAGTTCTGTCTGCCGACGTGTGCCACCAACCTGTACATAGTCCATAGCAGTTGCAGAAGTAAATGGAGCTTGTGACATGGTTGTCTGACCAGACAATTTTCCATTCACATATAATTTGACCAAGAATTGACGACTTGTCCCAACTTGTTCGTAGGTCATGGCGACAGTATTCCAGTTCCCATTGATGAGGCGCTGACTGGCCTCTGTAATATGACCGATAGTCTGACCGCTACTACCGATACGGCTTTCAAAAATCAGTTTCCCATCCCGTACAATGAGAGCTGAATACTCATTTTTTAGACTGGCACTCGATGTCGAGAACAAGCTATAAAAACCTGAAGTTGTGCTGGCTTTGAAGTCCATGAAAATCGTTCCACTATTGATAGCTAGAAGACTGTCTTTGACAGTGCTAGCTAGCTCAATACGCTTACCGTTTTGAACATTTGTCTGAAGAGGCTCCAAACTCAGTACCTGATGATTAGCAAAGGAAGGCTCAGCTTGACTTGGAATATATTCAAACAATTCCACTTCTTTCAAGGTCATCAAGCGATTATTGATTTGATTTGGTCGCACACGCGCCTCCAAAATAATCAATTCGATTCTATCTGCTCGAATATCTCGACTAAATTGATAAGTTTCAATTTCTCTTTCGTAAGGAACTGATATTTCTGTCGACTGGTGAACCAAGTTAGCGCCATTGTAAGCCTTTACTTGATACTTGGTAACCGTACCATTGTTATTAATACGCTTGGTCATGACCAAACTATGCAATCTAGTTGCTTGGCCATTTGTAGTCTGAATAGTGATTGTCTGAGGCAAGGTAATTCGATCTGTCAAATTCCAACGTAGCTCTGTTAGACTTTCCTTATTGCCATCCATCAAATTAGGCAAACCACGTCCAAAGGTATCCTCATAGACATTTTCACCACGAACCGCTAAGCGAGAAGGATCAATCTTTTCCACTCTAAACAAAGGTTGTTCTTCAACGCTACTTCCCACCTCGTACAATTCAACTTCTTTAATCGTCATAGTACGATTGTTGATAATATCTGGTCGGAATTTCGCTTCTAAAATTATCAATTCAACCTTATTCGCAAACACTCTGCTTGTGAACTTATAATGATCTTCTGTCTGAGCATAAGGAACTTCAATAATCCCTGAATCATGTGTCAAGTTTGTACCATCGTAAGTTTTAATACGATACTTAGTAACTGTACCGTAATTATTGATACGCTTGAAAAGAGCCAGCTTATCGAGTTGAATTGCTTGATTATTACGTGTCTGAATTGAAATAGTCTGCGGAAGAGTAATTTTATCTGTCAAATTCCAACGCAATTCCGTCAAAGTTTCTAGATTTCCATCCATTAAGTTACCTAAACCACGTCTGAAACTATCTTCATAGACATCTTCACCTGTCACAAGTAAACGATCACTCGATATCTTATTAGAGCTATCCGATAAAGATTTCTCAAATACAGCTGTTACGAGTGCTACCTTATTTGCCGGGGTCACAATCGAGCCTCTTGATAGACCTTCAATTGCAAAACTTCCTGCTTGCTGATTCCAACTATATATTAAAGTCTGGCTATCCAACTGACCTAGGAAAGTCAATTCTTGACCTGTACTTGTTCGCAGATGTGGTTGATTTAAGGCAATAACCGGTTTTGTAAAGGAAAGATAAAGTTTGTTATCGCGACCTAAACTGATTGTCTGTACTGCACTTGCGGCACTTTCAGTCACTGGACGAGTCAAATAGTCCCAAGTAACCTGTTTATAATAAAGGCTATAGGCATTTTGATTTCCCGATGAATGTTCGTATAAGATACCAAAAGTATCATTTCCTAGATATTGTAGGGAATTGTAAGCGAAGTTACCATCTTGAATCAAGCTATGGTGAAGCCAATTCAAACGGCCATCAATCCCAACTTCTGCTACATGGATAGTACCATTTGTACGATTGCCTCCTGGACCAGCAGCATTTGCTAAAAGTACATATTCTTTCCCATTGCGAACATGACGAATCGCAGATAATTGAACGTAAGGATCGTGAATGGCATCCATTACTTCAAGATCATTCAGCCAAGTCTGACCTCCATCAAGACTGGTTGCCACACGCACCTTGCCTGCAAGCCCACGCATAAACATCTTCAACTGTCCATTTCCGAGTTGGACAAGTGTAGCCTCTGTACCTTGTTCTTTTGAGAGATTCATGGTACTAGAATGTAAGAGCGTTCCGTCAGCCAATTGACGATTGTCGTTAAATGTTTGACCCGCCTTCCAATTTTTTCCATGATCATCAGAATAAAAGACCAAGGCTGATTGCGAACCATATAAACCGGTCTTCCAGTTTGCAGAATAGGCCGGAACCACCAATCGACCTTTATTAGGACCAGTATGCAAGGTAATACCAGTACCTGGTCCCAAACCAAGGAACTTCATGTAATCTTTTTTAACACTTGGTGTGATATCTTCGGGTCTTGACCAGGTTAATCCGTCGTCATCACTGTATGACATCCAGATATAATTTGCCTTTGCCACACGGAAAGGACTTGCCGAATCCGTCTGATTATAAATATTGCCAATCAATTGCTGATTGTGATACAAATCACCTAAATTGGCATAAGCTGGACTTGAATCCTTTGTATTGACTCGGTAAGCCGTTTTTTGACCTTGAGGCGAGTATACATATCCATCTTCTCGTAAAGTATAAGGTCGATCAGCATTATTAGAATATAGATTAAGGTAGGATTTTCCATTAATGACTGTATATTCTACTTCTCTTTGAGATGGCATCCCAAACAAGGCCTGTCCCTCTGGATACATATCATAAATAGCAAAAATTCGCTTCGTCGTTGGATCTTGAACAAGAGCTGTATCAATGGTCAAAGGTGCACCAATACTACGATTGGTCGCCTTTTCATTATTCTTCAAATCAACAATTTTTATTGTTGAACCCCAAGTTACTCCATTATCCGAACTACGTTTCACAACTTGAGCAATGTCTCCCCAGTCGCCCGAATGATCGTGACGCATATCTGTCGCAGCAATCAAAGTACCCTTGTCAGTCTTCAAGAGAGCAGGAATACGGAAACTAGCTGCCCCTTCTGGACCTTTCTGACCAGCTCGTCCACCTTCAAAAACCACCACTTTTTCAGATATGCCAGTTGTTGCCAAACTATCTACAGGAGCTAGTTGACGAGTAAATAGAATGGAACGCCGAGCAACTTCTTCAGCTGTAAGGGCCTTATTATAAAACGTAAAATTTCTAATATCTAATTGATCAACACCCCACCGTAAATCGTTGCCACGCTTTGTTGCTCCAAGTTGAGCATGGTTCATAGCAGTTGCACTGGTAAAGATTCCTTGACTAGCTCTTGTTGCACCAGAAAATTGACCATTGATGTAAAGCTTGACATCCATTTCTTGACTATTCAAGACTTTTTCATAGGTCATGGCAACTGCATTCCACTCACCATTGACCATTGTAGCATCCATCTGGGTAACATTGGCAATTGTTCGACCACCATCCACACGACTTTCCAGAGTAACACTACCATCTTTTGCAATGAGAGCCGTGTATTCATTTGATTTCGTATCACTGGATGTGGAGAACAGACTGTGAAAACCTGCATTCTGAGCAGCCTTATACTCCATATAAATCGTGCCTGTTTCCGATTGTCTAATAAGGTGTTCTGTCCCTTCACTCAAGACATGACGTTTGTCATTGCTGCTATTTAATTGAATCGCTTCTACTTTGGTAATTTCATTATTTTCAAATTCTTGAGAGGGAACATCCGCATTGACCGCCTCATAGCCAGCACGTAGAGCTGGATATGTTCCCGTTTCTTCAACAATAGATCCTGAAACTTCCTCTTGATTTCCTCCAATATCAGCTAGGACGGTTCCTTCTTCTGTTGACAGATTCTGAGAAGTTGTTTCTACTTGAGTAGATGATATTTCCAGCTCCGTAGAGACACTTGTAACTGCTTGTTCTTGTTTAACTACCAATGGCTGTTCAAGGGCAACTTGCTCTAACTCTTGCCCCAAAACTGCCTCAGAATACATGATTGTGGGGAAAACTAAGCTAGAAAATAAAGAAACTTTATAAACGGATGATTTTGTAATTTTTTTCATATCTTCACCAAATTCCTTACATACTACACTATTGCGAGAAAGCTCATTCTTCCATATAGATTTATATCTATTATGATGTAACTTACTGTTATTTCTCCCTTATCAGTCCTATAATAAAGAAGTATTATGGAAGAAAGCCATCTACTGATAGCTACTACATAAAAACAAGTAAACACAACTATTTTTGAAAAAGGCTTAAAAAAGCCCACCTCAAGGGTGGGCAAGGGCATTGTTTCCAATGAGAATAGCCGGTTCACACAACTATTCAAGGTCCGCTCCTGCGTTTCAATTTAATGAAGACCTCCCTAGCGTCGAAGGGAGTGGGAAAGAACTCAACCAGTCAACCAAGAGTTCGTCAACATTTCATCATTTCTGGTTGTTGACCTGAAACAGTCTCTTCCCAGACTGTTTTACTCCCACCCCCGCACAGCTCCAACTGTCTGGGAGACAGTTGGAGGTTGGAAATAAGGCGAACTCTTGTTCGCATCAATCGTAAAGGTCAGATTTGGAGTGCAAAACACGAATAAATCTGCCAATCAACCACTGCGCTGAGATGTTGACATGAACTCTTAGGAGCGTGCTGAACCTTAATCACCACCCACTACTCGGCTCATCGCATGAATCTATTCTACCATAATCTCAAGGATTTGCAAGCCTGATTACTCCATTCGTTCTTGAATGGTTACTTGTACACTATCACCAGGCTGTTTTCCAATAGCCGCTCGAATAGCCTTTTGAACGCCAATAATGTAACAGATATTGCCTGCTTCATCCTTAACTCCCCTATTGACAATGGAGCCATCATAGGGATGACCATCAAATCTGGCATGTACCTTTACTCTCCCTTTGCCAAACTCTTCTCGTATATCATAGGGAAAGATGACATAGGCTCCACCCTTGTCCGGTACGGGATGGATAAGGGCTTCAAATTCATAAACTTTAGACATGACTCCTCCTAGATATACTTACTAGCCTCACGGATGGACAAGCCTGCCATTTGGGAACTGTATTTGTCAAGAAAAGTTCGAACCCAGTCAGGATTGGTCTTAGAATAATCCCGTAAGCTCCAGCCAATTGCCTTGTTGATGAAAAATTCTGTCTGATTGAGATTATTGACCAGGATTTTCTCCAACAGCTCTGTATCTGTCTTTTCTTTTTGCAATAGTTGGTGGTCAATGGCAATTCGTCTCAGCCAGAAATCATCATCCACACTCCATTCCAAAATGGTCTGCTTGGCCTCTGGATTGTCCAACACAATCTTACCGACTAGTTTATCTAATCCATCAATACTATCCCACCAAGACTTGGTCTGAGCTAACTGTTTCAATCGAGGTAAATCAGCTAAAACCAGGTCTTTTTTCTTGGTGACCAGATAATCAATGGCGATATATTGAAATTCACGATAGGGTTTGGCCCAACAAGCCTCTACAAAATCCCAATCAATTCCCGGAACCTTAAAATCTTTGAAGAATTGCTTGGCAACTGTTCGACGGTCAGGTGACCGAACGCCTAGAAATTCAAAATGATTCTTCATATAGGCTTTCATTGGCTGAGCCTGACTGGCATCCGCTACCGTTAACAATCGTTTTTCTAGTTCTTCAATCTTCATTTTGCTTACCTACAAGAGATTTTTGAAGCCAGACAATATCATGCCAAGTCTCAAATTTATACCCCACCTTTTTGAAATGAGCCACCTGTTCATATCCCCTTTTTTCATGGAGGGCAAGAGAGGCAGGATTTGGCAGGGCAATGCAGGCTAAAAAGTTCTTAAAACCACGCACCGTCAATTCCTCTTCCAAGGCATCATAGAGCATGGATCCGATCCCTTTTCCACGTACTTCTTGCTGGATATAGACAGATAATTCCACCGTCCAGTCATAGGCAGCTCGGGCATAATAGGTTGAAGCGTAGGCATAACCAAGAAGTTTCCCTTCTTCTACTGCGACCAGATAGGGAAACTTCCCCAAGGTCTTTTCAATCCTACTTGCAAATTCACCCACAGTCGGTACCTGAGTCTCAAAGGTAATAGCTGTCTTTTCTACATAAGGAGCATAAATTGCCACCAGGTCTGCCGCATCCCCTATCCTTGCAGAACGAATGTCTATCATTTAGTTCTCCAATAATTCTCTATCATAAATGGTATAATCACAACGGTAGATAATTAACCGTTTGCCATCAATCAAGAGTTCAGAAGTCTTAGGTGCATCAGATGCATAAAGAGACACTTTATCACCTACATAAGTAGCAAGCGGGGTTCCGTTTTGCGAACGAATCAAAACCACCTTTGCCTTACCTGTAAAATCATTTTTGAGACTAGATACCATACGGTTAACAAGCGGAATTGCACGATCGTAATTTGCAATATCTACTGTGGTCTGATATTTCGCATACAAATCTTCCAAGCCTTCTTCTGCTGCGATCAAGGACGAACCAACATGGTCAATTTCAAAATTGCCAAGTGTGACTTTCAAAACAGACGAATCCGCATTGGAATTGCCTTCGGCATCCACAGAGTCAAATTCCTCGTTCCGCGAAATCGATAGGGATTTACCAGACATTTCATCTATCAATTGAGAATTTTCATCATAAGTCCGTACCGTCATCTCCAATCCAATCCATTCTTCCTTGGTATTTTTCCACCAATTTGAAATTGATTGACAGCCAGAAAGAGTGACTAGACTGGTTACTAATACAGCACCAAGTGCTAACTTTTTATTCCATTTCATATAAAACCTCCAATAGTTGATACCTTATTGTACCATGAAAAATTTTTTTGAGACCGTCTATGACAGCGAATAATACTTCTTCCTGGTACTGCCCGAGGATCGAAGAAATCCATATTCCTCGAATCGAGACAAGTATCGACGAGCTGTAGCTGGACTGAAACCCATTACCTCTTGTAAATCTCTACTGGAGATAATCGAATGTTGACGTAAAAAAAGAGCAACCTTTTCAAATACAGCCCGCTCTTTTTCGCTCATAATCTGCTCACTCAAAATGAGCGAATTAGTGAGCGAATTAGTGAGCGAATTGGTGAGCGAATATTCTTCTAATGTTTCAAAAATTGCATCAAGCATGAACTCGATAAAAACAGTAGCATCCACTGATGTATTACTGATTGCCAGACTGTCATAATATGCCTGTTGGTATTTATAAATCACTGTTTCAATGGGAATCCATTCAAAAATTGACTCCCATTGAAAAAGCAATAAACTTTGCCACAATCTCCCCATGCGTCCATTTCCATCTTCAAAGGGATGAATAATCTCCAATTCATAATGAACAATACAGCTTTTAATCAAAGCGTGTAAATCACTCCGTCTTGCCCAAGCAAATAAGTCCTCAACAAGAGGTTTAATGAATTGAGGACGAGCACCAACATGGACTACATTTCCCTCACCATCATAGACTCCTACATCCGTTGTACGGAATGTCCCTGATTGTTTTACTAATCCTTGAGTTAATGCAGCATGAGCTCGCAAGAAATCATTGATATCATAAGGGTCTAAACCAAAAGCAAATTCATAAGCTTCATAGGCATTTTGAACTTCATGAATTTCTTTCGGCCTTCCTAAGACACGTTTTCCTTCAATGATAGCTGTTACCTGTTCCACAGTTAAACTATTATTTTCAATCGCCAAAGATGACTGTATAGAGCGAATACGGTTTTCCTTTCGTAAATGCAGATCACGCTTTTCTAAAACAAGGCGAGTCGTCAAAGAAGAAATCTCTGCTACTCGACTAATCATTTTTTCAGTTAAAGTATAGTTTGGTTGCATGATGACCTTTCTATCAAGGTTGTTAAAATTCAATATAAAATTACTATTCTAAAATTGAACTTAAAAGCTTATAACTTATTGTACCATGGAATTGCCTAAACAAAGAAAAATGTGTGCAAGGTATTCAATAAACAAACTAAAATCAGATCATTTCAATTTGAAAACTAACAAAAACAATAATTTCATTGCAAAAACAATTTTTAAATAAGCAAATCAAACTGAATTGCTACTTTTAAACATTTTTATCATTGTGTTTTAATGCAATTACTTAAAAATAAAATTTTATTATAGGTAAATGTGCTGTTTTGAGAAGTTTTAAAAATTTTTTTGAAATAATTCTATTTTTTTCTACTTATTTACGAATAAATAAGATGACCGGAAAAAAAGATAGTGAGGTAAACAAATGAAAATCCGAATTCCATTATATGCACAACATCTGAATCAAGCAGAATTTACACAACTCATCACCACTAGTGTTGATACCTTGAAACAATATAGTGCAGCCACCAATGACCCTATGGTAACGGACTTAATCAAACAGCTTGAAGAATCCTTGCCCTTACTGAAAAAAAGTCTCAAACAAAAACGTGGCTCAGACATGACAAGCGACTTAAAGAAGGCCGTAAAGAATCGAAAGGCCGACTACTCTGCCTTTGTCAATGGATTAAAACTCTTTAAAAATTCTCGAACACCAGAGAAATTGCAGGCTTATAACCGACTTCAAGAACTCATCAAATTATACAAAAATACATGGTCTACCAATATGCAAGAATCATCTGCTTTGATTGATTCCCTACTAGACCGACTGGCGAAACCGCCTTACTCAGAAGATGTTAGTCTACTGATGTTAGATGAAGCTGTTGCCAATCTCCGTGAAAGCCATGAAAGTACTTATCGTCTCTATCTGAAAAGAAGTCAAGACACCAGCACTCGCGAAAAGATAAACAGCTTGGAAGTCCGTAAAACAGCCTTCAATCTGTACACCCTCCTTTATAGTCACTTGGTCAATAAAATAAGCTATAACCCAACAGCACCAGAGAAAGTTATCCTGCAAGTCTTAAATGACATTCGCCAAGATTTTTCAGAACGGACACGACAGAAAAATCAAACAGGAACTAACTCCGCTACAATAAACATTGTAACAACCTTACCGCAAGGAAAAGAGTTGGAGACAAGATAGAAAAAATTCCCCCTAGTCGTTTGATTAGGGGGATTAAGTATTACTTCTCAAAAGGACCATTCATTGTATCATTTTATTTATGTTTATCGTTTCTAACAATTTTATTTCTTCTACACATTTTGATTTAATTTTCAAAACTTGAATTAATAAATGATACTTATCAATGAGTTTAATCATTTAATATTTTATCAACTAATTCTTTCTTATTCAATTGGCTAGAAATAGAATCGCTTATTCTATCACCAGACCTAGCTGATAAAAGCCTGTACAACTGCTGCCTCTTTGAACGAGTCATGCTTTGAAATGAAATGTATTCATAAATCAATAGTTCTAAATTCGATTTTACGATACTAGATAATTCTTTAGATTTTAATTTCGAACTTATTTCATTATAATTTAAATAGTGCTTATACCTCATTTCAATGCCTTTTTCAATTAAATAAACTAAAGGCGATTCTTTATCATTAAATAATTCTTTGAAAATTGGTAGAACCTTACTTGAACCAATACTATCAATGGTTTTATTGACTAAAATTGCAATAATACTAAAAATAATCCTTATTAAAAATTTTTTGAGTTCATTTACAAATTCAGATTGTAAAACTTCTTCTCCTATTTCTCTTTCTAAAACAGCATTTATTTCTGAGAATAATTTATCAAATTCAATTTGCTCTACTAAATTACAAAACTCCTTTATCAATCGGAAGTTTGAATTTACAGTTGCTAAAATTAACTCTTCTAACTGATCACGAGATATTGTACCGTACCTATTTTTTATTATTTCACCAGAAACCTCTGCCGTTTGTATCATTAACCTAATTGGATTATAATCAATTTCATCAGTTGAGTCACCATCTTCTTCGACATTTGATAATTCTTTTTCAATCTCTATACTATCTTTAAATTCAAGTTTTTTACGAATATTTTTTGTTGGTGAATCTGGTTGAGGAAACTTTAAATAGATATTTTCTTCAAGTTGTTGATTAAACGTTTGAATTTCTGACCGAGAAAGGGTTGCTTCAGATAAATCTTTGTTAAAAGAATTTAAATTTTTTGTAAGTGTTTGAATAAATGATTCTGAATAATCAAAATGTGCAATAAATATGCATATTTGGCTATTTTCATACAAATCAAGCCTGTCCATCAATTCTTTCAATTCAGTTTCACAATTTGAAAGATTTTGTGCAAAATACATACCCAAAAAATAATAGTATATATATGGATAAGAGAATTTATATACCCCAAAAGAATCTTTTTCTAAGATTTTTGAAAAAATTAGATTATTCAAATACACCTCATTACTCTCAGGCAAATAGTATTTAGACTTATAAATATCTAAAAATTTATTTAGGTCTTCAAATTGTAAATCATTACTTTTAAAATTTTTAAAATAATAAAATGATAATTCTGATAATATCTTTAAGTATGTGGATATCTCTTGTTCTGTGAGACCAATTTTATAGAAACTAAAAGTAATTAATACATTGTAAAAGTGACCAAATGACGTAAGTTTTTTTAAATCAAAATTATTTTTTAAACTTGCTCCTAAAATTGTTAAAAGAAAAATTGGATAAGCAGGTATAATTTTTTTATTAATTGCATTTTGAGCACCGATAGTTATGTCTAATTCATTATTTTTTGTTTCTATCCAATTTGTAATATCATTCACATTATGATTTACAATACTTTCATGTTTTGAAATATTTGAAACTAATTCATATCTCTTTGATGATTTGAATTGCATAATGGAATATACATTCTTTTTATTTATTTGATCATTAAATTGTATATAGAAAATTTCATCAATAAAAAATATTGCCTGACTAAACTCAGTATCCTCTATTATTAGTTCAATTTGTTTACTGTGTAATAAATGAAAATCATCCACAATGATAACCACACGATTTTTATTCTCTTCAAAATTTAGGTTTAGATACTGTATTGCAGCAATTTTTTTTATTTTATTTTTCCATTTTCCTTTGAAGTTTTCAGGTTTCAAATAAATTGGGAAGTAACCATTTTCAAATAAATCAAAGAAATATTTATAAGCCAAAGTAGTTTTGCCTGATTGTTTCTCACCTGTAATGAATAACTTTTCATTAATAAAAAGTTTTTCATGTATTAAATTTTCAGAATCAATAAAACTTTTCTGAGCATTTTTCTTCAAATCTGGATATACAAAAACATCATTCAAATTGATTCCTGGCATTAAATTCTGTATCAAACCCAATTTTCCCAACTCTAATTTAAAATCAGGAGCGATCTCAACAATTTCAATTTTTGATTCAATTTGAGAATTTTGTAAAATATCATTCAAACTTCTCAATAATTGCTTAAAAGTTGCATTTTCTTCAATACAAGTAATTCTCTCATAAGTAGTTTCCTCTAGGAATCCTCTAAAATCTTTATATTCGAATCCTTGTAATTGCAAGGGAATAATATTTTCAACAGGTTTATTCAATTCTCCTAAGTTTAGTATTAAAGTTTTATTGGTATATTTCTTTTCAATAATATAGTCTACTTCAAATTTAACACCTTTTCCTGGTACGAGAGAATTCAAAAAATATTTCTCGTTGCAACAACAAATAATCGCAACAGAATCATCTAACTCTCTTTGCATAAAATCAGATAATGTGCCTCTTTTATGATATGTACCTTTATCCCAGATTACAGTAAAATCCCTATCTTCTAAACAATCTTTTAATACACGAATAAATTGATCAAGTTTTGCATCTTTTTCTTCGTTATCATCCCATGCATGTGAAATAAAAATTTTGTTCATTTAACACCTCTAAAATTCTCCTCCACCTTCACTTGTCCATTCATCAGCATTGGCAAGAGCCAATCACGCAGTTGGGTCAGTTCTTGGTTTTGTTGTTTATTTTTTTGTATTGCATTCATAATAGGACGAAAAATATCAACAAACATATTAGCAATGACTGGACAATGTGGCTGACTGATATTTTGAACATCTCCAATTGTAATATATTTAATTATTGACCCATTCGAGCCTTTTCTAAGCTTTTCAATGGATTGCAAACATGCGGGATACATGAATAATAACTCGTTTTCATCTGCTGATTGAATAACATATGTTCGTTGATATGCCTCAAACTTTCCTTCTGTAAAGTTGATATAGAAATTGCCGTTACCAGCAATTAATATAGCTTTCCCTTCAAAAGAATACTCATCTGCCTTTATAGGTTCATTGGCTGTTGTCCAAAAATCATACTGACCATTTTCAGTACCAAAATTGGCATCGCGTTTCCCTGTTGCGATATCTAACTCCCCCAACTGTTTCACCCCCCATCCTTCTGGTATTTCCCGTTTGAGTTGGTCGTTATAGACCATTTTACCGCCAGAGGACTTGTAGGGCTTTCCATTTTCATCAGGGAAATCAAACTGCACAAACCAATAATTATAAAGGGTCTTAGCCATCGCCTCCAACTCTTCGTTTATTTGGTTATTAATAGCGATTTTTTGGTCGAGTACACTTAATATTTTCGAAATGTTACTTTGTTCAACTAGTGACTCTGGAATTCTAATTTCATAATTTTTTATATCATTTGCATTTAGGTTATTTCTAACCCCTGATGATAGATTCCGAAGTGATTCATACTGAGTTTTCAGGTAATAATAAACATATTCAAAATCAGCTTTCTCTTCATTAATCATTATATTGCAACATGCTTGATTTGTTGCCATAGGTTTCATTATTATTGAAATGTTACCTCTAGTTTTCCCCTCCCCGTACATAGCAATAGATAGTGTTTTGGGCGGATATAGTTTTAGACTAGTTTTTTCTAAAGCAATCTCAGAAATTTTAGTGTTCGTATCCCAAATATATTTTTCACCTAGTTGATCCGTTTTTAACCAAGGAATAACTGGATTATCCCAATACTCCGAATTACTTTTTAATGGTGTCAACCCACTTGTAATGCTAACTGATAAATCCTTGAGACTTTTTAATTTCCACTCACTCATACCTCACCCTCCTCATCTGCTTCTCTATTTCCTTTTCCAATTCATGGGATTGGGCAAAGAGGCTGGCTAGGCGGTCTTGGTAGCCCTGCATTTTTTCTTCAAACTCTTCTGGGCTGATATCGACATAGTCAATCTTGATGTCAAAGTACTGGCCGGCACTGAGGGAATAGTTCTTGTCCTTAATTTCTTCATAGCTGACCTTGACAGAGAAGTCTTCGACAACTTCTTTCTTAATAAAGGTCTCAATGATTTGCACTTCTTCTTCTGGACTGAGGACGGTCTTTTGGTTCTTACCTTCCTTGACCTTGGTACCAAGATTAGAAGCATCAATCAAGACCACATGGTCCTTATTTTTCTTATCAATAAAGAGAATGGACACGTTGGTTCCTGTGGTCGCAAAGATATTGGACGGCATGGACACAACACCTGCCAACATCTTCTCATCGACCAAGTGCTGACGGATTTTCTTATCAATACCAGACTGGGCGGTGATAAATCCTGTCGGTAAGACAATAGCTGCCTGCCCGTCTTCCTTCAAACTATGGATAATATGCTGGATAAAGAGTTGGTAAATGGCCATACTCTCTTTTTTCTTGTTGGGAATCTTTGGAACGCCTGCAAAGAAGCGTTCACTGCTATTTGGCAGACTTTCTACCTGATCCCGCCACTCTGAAAAGTCCAGTTTGAAGGGAGGATTGGACACGATATAGTCCATTTTCTCGACATGACGATTGTTAAGAATAGTATTACCCTGCACGATATTGTGAATGGAATGCTGCAAGCCATTGAGAATCAAGTTCAGACGCAAAAGATTAGAAGATTTCTGAGAAATATCCTGACTGTAAACACTTGTACGGTCGGTACCGATCTGGCTAGCCAAGTTCATCAAAAGAGTTCCTGAACCTGCAGATGGATCGTAGATTTTGACGTTGCTTGGTTGGTCATTTCCCACCAAAATCGCCGCGATGATTTTAGCAACAGAGTGAGGTGTGTAGTATTCCGCATACTTTCCACCACCGTCCTTGTTGTAGTCCTTAATCATGTACTCAAACAAGGTAGAGAAGAAGTCAAAACCTTGTGAAAAGATCTGCTGGTCAAACTTAACACGCGCCAAGAGATTGATAATGGAAGCCGCAACCTCATTTCGCTTGCTGGCATCGGAAATGGTATCCGTAATCAAGCGTTGGTCAAAGAGTCGAATATCCGTTCCTCCATCTGTATGAACGGAGAAGATAGCATTGTTATCAATGGCAATCTGATTGAGCGTTTGTTCAAAAATCTCCGCAAAATCTGCTTGATTCTGCTGGCGGTGCAGGCTTTCAATCAGTTGTTCAGGTTTTAGATGGGCTGTTTTTGTCCCGATATCATCTAAAAACCATTCATAATCCTCATCAGACAAGTTCAGAAGACCTTGGTAATCATAGGACGGATCAATGATAAGGGCTTCGTACAAAAACTTGTCGTTCAAGAACTTGTAGAGGAAGGACTGGGTCAGGAGCTTATACTCTCCTGCCTCTCCTCCAAGTCCTGCATGGGTAAAGACTGCTTTTAGGTCATCAACTAACCCTTGTACCTGGTTTTGTACCTGTACGATATAATGTTCTTCCATTTATTTTTTATTCTCCTTCATAGACTTCCATTAGGGAACGAATCAACTTGTCATAATCGACTCGTTTGAGTTGTCTACCTTCTTCTGTTTTCTTCATTTCTTCACGGGCTAGGCGTTTGATTTCCCCTTCTAAAAAGGCTTCGTTTTCAAGAATGCCTTGATTGAGACCAATTTGATAATCAATCAATGGCTTGGCACCTTTAAGAACTTGGTAAATGGCTGGGAAATCACTCACTACTGTTGATTGGGTGACACGTTTGAAAGTACGGGCTGACATAGTATCTCCACCAAAGTTCATAGCCAAACGGTTCATTCTTGATTTGTAATCCTCAACAGAGTCAAATAAACTTTGATAGGCTTGTTTGGTCTCCTTGATTCTCGCTAGACTGTACCCTTCGACTTCTTGGGTCATGTGTTTGTTTAGAACGCGTTGAAACTCTTCAAACAGGCTGACCCATTCTGGATCTTTCTCATCTCTCCGCAGATTGATACCATTGGCCACACGGCGTCGGATATCGTCCAGGTCATTAGCCGCAAGTCGTAGCTCTTCTTCCTTTATCTTGGTAAAGCTAAAGCTGGTTTCCGACATGGCAAGATTGAGCAATTGTTGGCTTGAAAAACTATCTGGTTTATCAATCAAACTCAGGGTCAATAACCGTCGAGAAAGCATATTTAAAAGACTGGCAATTTCTTCCATATTGACCTGCTCGATGACTTCATGATAGCCATGTAGGCGTGCCATATTGTAGTACTGACGAATGGTTTCTAGTGATTTTCTAAGAGCAATCAACTCCTTCTTATCTTTCACATCGTCGATAGCTTTTTCAAAAAATTCCAGGTTATCGGTTGGAAAATTCATTAAAACCTTGTGTGATTTTTCTAGCTGGTCTTTGACTTCCTCAGGAGACACAAAAATGGCTCCGAAAGGATTATCTCCGTCTTCTTCTGTCAAAGCTGTCTGGTATTCGCGATTGAGTTCTTCCAAGTAGGCTTTGTTGGTCTTGTCAAATTCCTTGGAAATGTCCGCAAAATCAATGACATAGCCAAAAGCATAATCCTTATAAGGTCGATTGACACGAGTTAAGGTCTGCAAGAGATTGTGAGCCTTGATTTTCCGTCCAAGATAGAGGCGTTTTAAACGAGGTGCATCAAATCCTGTCAAAAGCATAGAATAAACAATGATGAAATCGAACAGCCCTTTCTTGAACTTGTCTACCTCTTCTTTCTTGTAGTCCTTGTCTCCCACATCATGCAAAATCAAGGTAGAAGTGAAACTGGTCTGGCCTGTTAGTCGCCGATCTTCTAGTTGCTGGTGCAATTCTCGTGCTTGTTCGGATGAATCACAGACAATCATTCCACCGATTGATTGGTCACCAAAAAGAATATCCCGTGCTCTTGTAAAATCATCTAAGATGAAATCCAACATGGGACTGACATAGCGAGGATGAGCAAATATTTCTTTCTTATCAATCGAGCCTTTTTGAATTTCCTCATGGATGGCTTTTAGGTTTTCCTTGTAAGAAGTTTCGATGTCCTCACGCATCAGTCGCAGGGTAAATCCATCTGAAATGGATTGATTGTAATAGTATTTGTGGATATAATCTCCAAAGATATCACGAGTCGTTACAGCTGTTTCCTTGGTTTTTCCGTCAGCCTTTGTCGCTATCAATGGTGTTCCTGTCAGAGCAATTTTGATAGCCTGTTTATCTGCATTATAGAGATTTGGCAGATAGGAGCCTTTTTCATTGTAGGAACGATGTGCTTCGTCGATGAAATAGATATTCTGTTGATTTAAGTCATAACCTGAATGGTCTGTTAAATCAGAGGATTCTTTGAATTTTTGGATATTGACAACAGACACATCATATTGGTCTTGGATCTGATTTAGCTCTCTAGGCTTGTTAATGCGTTTGACCTTCAGACCACGCTTGCTAAATTCTTTAAATGCCTGATCAGCCAAATCCAATCGGTCCACCACAAAGTAAAACTGCGGTACAATTCCTTTTTGGGCATAAAAGTCCCTCAAATAGCGGATATTGAAGAAAGCCAGGGCAGTCTTACCAGAACCCTGTGTATGCCAGATTACCCCCTTCTTCATTCCAGCCTCCAAGCCTCTCTCTATCGCCTTAGTCGCAAAGAATTGCGGATAGCGCATAGCGTGTTTCTGTAGTTGAATCTGTTCATTTTCATCACGTTCTTCCACATAGACTAAACCATAGCGGAGCATGAAAAAGAGCCGTTCTTTCTGATAAAGGGAAGTTAAGAAGGAATTGCAAGGGCTGAATGGATCCAAATTGGTTTGAAATTCCGCCTGTGACTTGAGGGCAAATCGCTTGACATCTGTAAGAACCAAATCAATCATCTCTTCCTCTAAAGGAGATAAGCTCTCTTGTAAGTGCCCTTCCTCTTCTTCTTTGAAAGAGTTGAACTTGGTAGCAGAATAGGCATTGCTACAATAAAAAGAGCCTTGTAACTGCTGACCTTGGCTATCATTGTAGGGAAGATTATCCGAAAAGGAAATCAGTTGGGTAATATTATTAAAGCGTCTAAATTTTTTATTTTCAAATCGGAACTTGGTCCGTTCTTTTTCAGACTGAATCCCCGTTTTCCCATCTCGGATGGCATTGGGTTGCTTGACCTCGATATAGCTGAGTGGGAGACCATTGATAAAGACTGTAATATCTGGTCGGAACTCATCCTCACCATTTTGGCAAGTAACTTCCAAGGCGATATGGAAAGTATTAGCTTCAAGATCGTCCCATTTGATATAGGTGTAGTCAGAGTCAGAATGAATTCGCTTGAAAAAACTACGTCCAATATCATCTTGGTCTAATTCCAAACGGATGTTTTCAAATTCCCGTTCAAAGTCAGCTTCACTTGCGTAATTATTGAATCTTAAAAACTGTCGCTTAAAAATCGAAACAAGGATATTGGTTGAGTGGTCTCTGTTTTTAATATCTTCACTTGCAGCTGAAAGATAGTCATATCCAAGACGAGTCAAATGCAAAGCTGCAGGCAACTGCACTCTTGTAAACTCATTATGTTCCTTTCTCATCATACAAGGCTCCTAGTTTATTCTTATCAATCATTATACCATATTTGCAAAGGCTTTCCGACAAAAAAACCGCCCTTTCGGACGGTCACAGTTCATCAAAGAAAAATGGTTACTCGATGATCTTGATACTAGTCTAGGAAACGAAGCCGCAGATTATACTTGAGTATATGCAGACAGCTTCCCTCCCTAAAGTATTAAAAATTAAAAACATCATTCAAATTCTCAGCCATAGTTGGATGTGTGAAAATCTGTGTTTTGAAGTAGGTATAAGGAATCTTATTGTCAATCGCCATGGCAATCAAGTTAATCAGCTCCTCTGAATTGCGACCAAAGAGAGTTGCACCCAGAACAAGCTTGCTTTCCTTATCCACGATAACCTTGAAAATACCTTTGAGGTCATTATTGACATGGGCACGTGGCATATTGGCAACAGGCAGTTCATTGGCAATGTAGTCGTAACCTGCTTCCTTGGCTTCCTTCTCGGTCAGACCGACACGAGAAAGCACAGGCGTGATAAAGACGCTAGTTGGAATAGACTTACGTTGGCTCAAGCTATAAGTTCCTGTTCCAGTCAACTTGCCGAAGACGATACGGAAGTCGTCTAGGGATGTGTAAGTGAATTGTGGACCGCCATTGACATCGCCCACTGCATAGACACCTGGAACTGTCGTTTCGCAGTAGTCATCCACCTTAACAGCACCATTTTCCAAAAGCTCAATCGCTGTATTTTCCAAGCCCAAGTCAGCAGTGTTTGGCACCCGACCTGTCGCATAGAGGACAGCGTCAAAGACTGCCGTTTCACCATTGACCGTCACTGCGACCTGCTCACCCGCAGCTGCTACTTGCTCGATTTTTGCACCCAAGACGAAGGTCACACCAGCTTCTTCCATATACCCCTTGGCTAACTTAGCCACCACTTCCTCTTCTCTTGGTAAAATAGCAGAGCTGGCTTCATATACCGTCACCTGACTACCGAGTTTGCTGTAGAGTCCAGCAAATTCCAGTCCAATATTGCCTCCACCGATAATAGCCAACTTGTCAGGACGAGTTTCCAAGTTCTGAATACCTGTACTATCATACACGTGAGCTGTATCCAACAAACCTGGAATTGGAAGCACGCGCGACTTAGCACCTGTATTGATGACAATCGTTTCCGCAGTTAGTTGGATGGATTCCTCACCAGCTGACACTTCCACAACCTTATCCGCCACAAACCGCGCGTGTCCTTGATACAAACTAGCACCGCTGCCTTTCAAGACTGCCTCGTTTTTATTTCGCAAGCGAGTAGTGACGGTTTCTTTTTGCTCCATAACCTGCTCAAAAGTCCAGTTTTTATCTGCAGCTACCAAGAGAGTCTTGGTTGGAATACAGCCGATATTGATACAAGTCCCGCCAAACATAGCAGGATTTTCCTCAACCAAGGCAACCTTCTTCCCAGCTGCTGATAGCTTACCTGCCAAGGTCTTTCCTGCCTTACCAAAGCCGATGACTAACAAATCAAATTGTTCCATAAGATACTCCTTTTAATGTTTTCAATCTTAGTCTATCAAAAAAGATTTTTTTTGGCATAATTCTGCTACGGATGACAAAAATCCCTTGAAAATAAGGAATTTCATGTCTTAAAACCGAATGACAAACCGCATGGTATGATGATCAAGCGGGAAAAAGTCATAGGAAAACTGGTGACTGTCCAAAATCTGCTTAACCAGGTAGAGTCCAATCCCTGTCCCTCCGTCCTCCTTGCTGCGACTGTAATCTGGTCGGTAGAAAGGCTGGAAGACTTGATCAAGTTCTTCTTGGCTGAGCAAATAAGAAACCTGATTGTCTAGTAAAAGCTGATTGGCCTGAAGTTTGAGTTTGATGTTTGCCTGCGGACTGGCATAACGAAAGGCGTTGTCTAGGATATTTTTTAGAGCCTTGGTCAGGTAGATCAGATTCCCATGAATAAAGACTTCTTCCAAGTCAGTTTGAAACTGATAACCTTCTAACAGTGCCCAGTCAACATAGGAAGGCAGGATTTCTTCAAGCAGACGATGAAGGGCAATTTCTTCTCCCTTGTTTTTTATAGCCATATCCACTGTGGTAGCTTCTAAGATAGACTGAACGAGGGTTGCTTGTTCAGCTAGGATATCACGACACTTGGCTAGGTAGGTCTGATGGTCCTTGAAATCCCCGACATTATAGAGCATCCCCTCAACCAGACCAGTCATGCTGGCAATGGGCGTTTTGAGTTCATGCGAGGTCATACGGAGAAAGTCAGACTTCTCCTTCTCACGCACCAGGCTACGCTCGTTTTCTTCCCGCAACTCTTCTATGCTGCTCTGCAATTTTCCATAAAGATGATTGATGTCCAGGGCCAAGGTTGCAATCTCATCACGACCCGTCACTTGACAGGCCAGACCTGCTTGTAAGCTCTGCATTTGCCGTGTCGTCGCAGAGAGGTGGGCAATCCTACGAGTTGAGAAGCGGCTGTAAATAAAGGCCGAGGTCACGGCTAGGGCAATAATCAAGAGGAGCACAAAGGGATAGAAGGTCAAGAGGGTTTGACTGACTCCTGATAGGGTATAAAAACCATATTCGGCTGTAAGAACCAACTCCTTACCTTCTTTTGTAGTAATAAGAGCCGACCAAGAACCAATCTCATCGTACTGGCCTTGCTCCAGATAACTGCTTCCCCGCTCCTGACTGCTCTCTTCCTGAGAAGGATAGATAATCTCCTGATTGGCAGAATAGAGGGTCAAAAGTAGGTCGGGGGAATCTTGGTCGTAGGCGGTCAAACTGGCAATAATCCTTGTCTGGTCCTGACCTTCTAGAGATGTAAGAACTTGGTTATATTCCTGTCTGAGCTGGTCCTTCTTAGCCTGATTATAGTAGATAGGCATGGCATAGTAGAGCAGGCCAAGCAAGATAAGTGAGGTCAGGCTGACCATTAGGGTTACGATGAGGAATTGTTTTTTGGCTAGTTTCATCTTATTTCTCCAACTGATAGCCACGGCCAATGACCGTTTTTAGGGGAAGGTCTGGTAATTTCTTGCGTAGATTTTTGATGTGGTTGTCTAGGACACGACTATCCAACTCTGTATAGCCCCAGATATCTAACATCAGGCCGTCTCGACCGACAATCTGGCCCTTGTGCTTGATCAGATAGTGTAGAATGGCATACTCCTTCTGGGTCAAGGAAACCAGCTTGCCCTGGTCATAAACCATACCTGTTTTTTCAGATAGGCTGATGTTCCCCACCACCAGTTGATCCGTCTGACATTCCTGACGGAGAATATTCTCAACCCGTTTCATCAGAATAAGGGGAGAAAAGGGTTTGGTAACATAGTCGCTAATCTGCTGATTAAAAGACAGAAGCTGGGTGCACTCATCTCCCAAGGCTGTCAGCATGAGAATAGGAATTGCGGAAGTTTTCCGAACTTCCTGCAAGACTTCCAAGCCTGTCATCTCGGGAACCATGATGTCTAGAATAAGGAGGTCAAACTGGCTCTCTTGGCTGGCTTGATAAGCTATTCTGCCATTGACAAAACTCAAGACCTCGTGTCCCTCTTCCTTCAAAAATTCACAGACAACCTGATTGATAACAGGGTCATCTTCTAGTACCAAAATGCGTGCCATACTTGCTCCCTTTTCTTTCTCTTCCTCTCTCCATTATAGGCTTATTTGTCCGAGGGCTCAACTAATTTTTGACAATCGCTGCAAAAAACAGATAAAAAACAGATGACGGGTAGGGTGAGAATAGTTGGTTCTGCTAAACTGAGTATAGAAACTAGAAAGGATACTTATGTTAAAAGAAAAGAAGAAGGATATTTCTCCAGTGGATTTGCTAGTTGTGGCTGTGATTTTATTCGGAGAGGGAATCATCAACTCGACCTTACAGTGTATCGGCCTTTTCACCCAACAAACCAGCCTGGCGGAGAATTTGACCTTTACAGCTCTAGACAATATCAAGGCCTTGCTGATCCAGTTGGTCTGGCTTGGCTTAGCCCTCGCCTATCTTATCTGGCGGAAGGTGGATTTGTTTCAATTGAAAAAACACATTTTCTGGACACCTTGGGTTCCCCTACAGGCTCTAGTAATTTTCGGATTGGCGGCTCTTTCTATGGACCTGTTTCACTTGCTGACTTATCAATTGACAAGTCCAGTCACGCCCTCCATGTTCAGCCTTTTTCCAAATATAGACATCACCCTACTAGCCTACTCTCTCCTCAACGGCTTTTACGAGGAAATCTTTTTTCTTGGGCTATGCTTTATGGTCAAACCAGAGGCTAGGAAGTGGATTCTTCCCTTCTCGCTCCTGATTCGGTCTAGTTTTCATACCTACCAAGGTCTGGTAGCTGGAATTGGGCTTGGCTTGATTGTGGGGCTTCTCTTTCATTTTCTCTATCAAAAACTCCAGCCCCGCAATCTTCTCCCCTTCTTTTTAGCTCATAGTCTGGCTGATGTCATTGGTCTGACAGTCTTGTCTTATCTTCTTTACTAAGCATACGAAAGGAATCTTATGAAACACCTATGGAATACCTATAAAAGTCAATTTGCCCTTATTCTTGCCAGCCTTGGTTTTGTCAGTGGTTGCAAGATGATTTTTGATGAACTGGCAAAGCCGAATGGCATGGAAGAAAAATATCCTCTCTTTCTACTAACCATTTCACTGGTAGCCCTCTATCTCCTTCCCTTACTGGTCCTCATCCGTCACTTAGAAAAGCGCTATGCTATTTCCCAAAAAGTCAGTCATTTGAGTTGGCTTTTGGGGCTGACTGCTGGAGTGGCATTTTCAGATTATGGTCACACTGCTATCGGCTACTTTTTGCTAGAGATTGTTAAGGTCAGTGATGATTTTCGTTATGACTGGGGGGCTGCTGTTTCAGCACCATTTGCGGAAGAGTTTGGGAAGGGCTTGGTTGTCCTCTTGGTTTTGCTGATTGCGAGAAAAATGACTGTAAAAGATGCCTTGGTCAGCGGTATGATTGCAGGTCTTAGTTTCCAGCTTGTTGAAGACATCATGTTTACCTTCCGCGATATGTTCATTGGCAAACTAGATGGTTTTGAAACCATTATCGGTCGAGTTGGGCAGGCTGGCTGGACCCACTGGGTATTTACCCTACTCTTTGCGGTTGGTCTAGTTGCTCTGCTTGGTCAGGAGAAAAGTCTATCCAAAGCCCAAGGAGCGTTCTGGCTCCTTGCCAGTCTAGGCCTACATTTCTTCTTCAATTCGCCTTTGAATACTGGCTTTATGACATCACTGCTTCCGCTGGCTAGTATCCTACTGGGCCTAGTTGCCTACCGACAAGTCGATAAAGCATAGAAAAATCCGCTCAACCGAGCGGATTTTGTCTTTTCTAAAATAGACCAATCGCAGTTCCATCTTCTGCCACGTCCATATTGAGGGCAGCAGGAGCTTTTGGCAAACCAGGCATGGTCATGACATCTCCAGTCAAGGCAACGATAAAGCCTGCACCTAATTTTGGCACAAATTCACGAACTGTAATGTCAAAGTCTGTCGGTACACCAAGGGCAAACTGATCATCTGAGAAGCTATATTGGGTCTTGGCCATGCAGACTGGCAACTTGTCCCAACCATTCTTAGCAAATTCAGCCAACTGGTTACGAGCCTTCTTCTCAAAGACAACTCCTCTACCGCCGTAGATTTGTGTAACAATCTTAGTCACTTTCTCTTCCAAGCTATCTTCAGCCTTGTAGAGACATTGGTAATTGGCTACATTATTTTCAATAGTAGCAACAACTGTTTCAGCCAGTTCAACACCACCATCAGCGCCATTTGCCCAAACACTTGCCAACTCGACAGGTACGCCAATTTCTGCGCAAAGTTCTTTCAAAGTAGCAATTTCATCAGCTGTGTCTGAAACAAATTCGTTGATAGCAACAACTGCTGGAATACCATACTTCTGGATATTTTCCACGTGACGTTTGAGGTTGGCAAAACCAGCTTTGACTGCCTCTACATTTTCAACAGAAAGTTCTGTCTTAGCCACTCCGCCGTGCATTTTAAGGGCACGCAGGGTCGCTACAATCACCACAGCATCAGGTGCTTTTGGAAGATTTGGAACCTTGATATCTAGAAACTTCTCTGCTCCAAGGTCAGCCCCGAAGCCTGCTTCTGTTACGGTATAGTCGGCCAATCGCAGAGCTGTTGTTGTTGCCAGGACTGAGTTACAGCCATGAGCAATGTTAGCAAATGGACCGCCATGGACAAAGGCTGGCGTGCCATAGATGGTTTGGACAAGGTTTGGTTTGATAGCATCCTTCAAAATAAGGGTCAAGGCACCTTCCACCGCCAAATCATGTACATAGACAGGACTACGGTCGAAACGATAACCGATAACGATATTGGCCAAACGCTCTTTCAAGTCATTGATGTCTGTCGCCAAACACAAAATTGCCATGATTTCAGAAGCGACCGTGATGTCAAAACCATCTTCACGTGGAATACCATTGAGCGGACCACCCAAGCCAACTGTTACCTTACGAAGAGCACGGTCGTTAAGGTCTACAACCCGTTTCCAAATGATACGGCGTTGGTCAATACCGACTGCATTTCCTTGGTGGATATGGTTATCAATCAAGGCTGAAAGAGCATTGTTTGCCGTGGTAATGGCATGCATGTCGCCTGTAAAATGCAGGTTAATATCTTCCATAGGTAGGACCTGGGCAAAACCACCTCCAGCAGCTCCACCCTTGATCCCCATAACAGGACCCAAAGATGGCTCGCGGAGGGCAATCATGGTTTTCTTGCCAATTTTAGACAAAGCATCCGCCAAACCGATGGTAATAGTCGACTTACCTTCACCAGCAGGTGTTGGGTTGATAGCAGTCACCAAAATTAGTTTACCTAGTTCATTGTCTTTCACTGCATTGATCTTATCAAAAGATAATTTTGCCTTATATTTTCCATAGAGTTCAATATCATCAAATCTGATACCGACTTTTTCAACGATTTCTGTGATAGGTTTCAAGGTCACACTTTGTGCAATTTCAATATCTGTTTTCATGAGAGCTCCTAAATTCCTTATTTTTCATAAACATTATACCATATAAAAACTATTTTTCGCATATTATCTATATTTTTCCAACAAAATGTACGGATTTAAATGTGTGACAGTGCAAAAAATCCTCTACTAAAAAACAAACTAGATAGTTTTGCCACTCTTTGTGAAAACACCTTCTCAGAAACTTTACGAAAAATAGAAATTCTAGTAAAATATGAACATGAAACTATTGATTACATCAGGCGGAACAAGCGAAGCTATCGATCAAGTCCGCGCTATTACAAACCATGCTTCTGGAAATCTTGGAAAAATCATTGCCGAACAAGCCTTGAAACGTGGTCATGAAGTTACTCTTGTGACTACAAGACAGGCTGTTAAACCAAATTCTCAGAAGAATTTAACCATTATCGAAATCACAAATGTTGATAGTTTGAAAGAAACATTAGAACCTTTAGTCAAAACCCATCAGGCCCTGATTCATAGCATGGCTGTATCCGATTATACACCTGTTTATATGACTGGTTTAGATGAACTAAGAGCAACTGAAGATATCTCTAGTCTACTAAAAAAACAGAATACAGAAAGTAAGATTTCATCCAAGGATGACTACCAGGTCCTTTTCCTCAAGAAAACACCCAAGGTCATTTCCTATGTAAAGAAATGGAATCCAGCTATCCAATTAATCGGCTTTAAGCTCTTAGTAGATGTTCCAAAGGAAGAACTATTTGCAGTTGCTCGCCAAAGTATTGAACGCAATGGTGCAGACTATATTGTGGCCAATGACTTGACAGATATCAAGGGCAACCAACATATCGCCTATTTGGTGGATAAGACTTCTGAAATTCAGGCAACTACAAAAAAAGAAATTGCCCAGCTGATTTTGGAAACCTTGGAAAAAGGAGAATCAAATGGCTAATATTACTCTTGCCGTTACTGGCTCTATTTCTGCCTATAAGGCAGCAGACCTGACTAGTCAATTGACAAAACTAGGGCACCAGGTTACTGTCCTCATGAGTCGCTCTGCTATGGACTTTATAATGCCCTTAACTTTCCAATCACTGTCAAAAAATCTGGTCCACACAGATGTCATGTTAGAAGAAAATCCTAACTCTATCAAGCATATCGATATTGCCAAAGAAACAGACTTATTTTTACTTGCCCCTGCTTCTGCCAATACCATCGCGAAATTGGCACATGGTTTTGCAGATAATATGGTTACCGCAACAGCTCTGGCTCTACCTCTTGGGACCAAAAAACTAGTTGCCCCTGCTATGAATACCAATATGTACCTAAATCCTGCTACACAGAAAAATCTCAAAACCCTTTCGGAATACGGCTTTGAGGAAATCAAACCGCGCGAAGCCCTGCTTGCTTGCGGCGACTTTGGTACAGGTGCTCTGGCCGAGGTTGATGTGATTCTTAATAAAGTTATGGAGGTTCTAAATGAAAACAAATAAATCCAGGGACGTTGCGACTCTTGCAATATTTCTAACAATCATGATTGTCATTGAAGTGGTCAGTCAGATGATTTTTGCTAATTTTATCTTGCCAATAAAACCGACTATTACCCATATTCCCATCATCATCGCTTCCATTCTTTACGGTCCACGCTTGGGGGCACAACTGGGTGGTTTTATGGGAATAATGAGTATCATCCGCAATAGCATAATCCTTTCACCGATGAGTTATGTTTTCTCGCCTTTCGTAGAACATGGAAACTTCAATTCTATCCTGATTGCCTTAGTTCCACGTATTTTAATCGGAGTTACACCATATTTTGTTTACAAATTGATGAAAAACAAAAAGGGTCTCCTACTAGCAGGTCTTACTGGTACCTTGACAAATACAATTTTTGTCTTGACTGGTATCTTCTTCCTATTTTCTAATGTATATGCTGGGGATATAAAATTGCTACTAGCTAGTATCGTCTCATTCAATTCTATTGCAGAATTAACCATCTCCGGTCTCTTAACCATAGCTATTGTTCCAGTTTTACAGAAAGTTCAAAAATAAATATCAGAAAATCACGTGAAAGCGTGATTTTTCTTTTCAAACATGGTATAATGAAAGCGTTTAATAGAAAAATTTTTAAGGAGATATGAGATGACTTATCAAGAAACCTATCAAACATGGCTCGACTTTGCGGACCTTCCAGATTACTTGCGTGAAGAATTAGTCGCAATGGATGAAAAAACAAAAGAAGATGCCTTCTATACAAATCTTGAATTTGGTACAGCTGGTATGCGTGGCTACATTGGTGCTGGTACCAACCGCATCAACGTATTCGTCGTTCGTCAAGCTACTGAAGGTTTGGCAAAATTGGTAGAATCAAAAGGTGAAGAAGCTAAAAAACGTGGTGTTGCCATCGCTTACGACTCACGTCACTTCTCGCCAGAATTTGCCTTTGAATCAGCTCAAGTTTTGGCAGCGCATGGTATCAAATCTTATGTATTTGAAAGCCTTCGTCCAACTCCTGAGTTGTCATTTGCTGTGCGCCATTACAATGCCATCGCAGGTATCATGGTGACTGCCAGCCACAACCCGAAAGAATTTAACGGCTACAAGGTTTACGGTGAAGACGGTGGACAAATGCCACCAGCTGATGCAGATGCATTGACCAACTTCATCCGTGCCATCGACAATCCATTTGCAGTTGAATTGGCTGACCTTGAAGCTAGTAAGGAAAATGGCTTGATTACAGTTCTTGGCGAAGAAACTGACGTTAAATATCTTGAAGAACTCAAAGACCTCAACATCAACCCTGAACTGATTGCTGAATACGGTAAAGACATGAAGATTGTCTACACTCCGCTTCATGGTACGGGTGAAATGTTGGCTCGTCGTGCCCTTGCACAAGCTGGTTTTGAATCTGTTCAAGTTGTGGAAGCACAAGCAACTGCTGACCCTGACTTCTCTACTGTCGCTTCACCAAACCCAGAAAGCCAAGCTGCTTTTGCCCTTGCGGAAGAATTGGGACGTGAAGTCGGTGCAGATGTCCTTCTTGCAACTGACCCAGATGCTGACCGTGTTGGTGTTGAAGTTCGTCAAGCAGACGGTTCTTACTGGAACCTCTCTGGTAACCAAATCGGTGCTATCATTGCTAAGTACATCCTTGAAGCCCACAAGCAAGCTGGTACACTTCCTGCAAATGCTGCTCTTGCTAAGTCAATCGTATCCACTGAGTTAGTAACTAAGATTGCTGAAAGCTACGGTGCTACCATGTTCAACGTCTTGACTGGTTTCAAATTTATCGCTGAGAAAATCCAAGAGTTCGAAGAAAAACACAACCACACTTACATGTTTGGTTTTGAAGAAAGCTTCGGCTACCTCATCAAACCATTCGTACGTGACAAGGATGCTATCCAAGCTGTGCTTATGGTTGCTGAAATTGCTGCCTACTACCGTTCACGTGGCATGACCTTGGCTGACGGTATCGATGAAATCTTCAAAGAATATGGCTACTTTGCTGAGAAAACAATCTCTGTTACCCTTTCTGGTAAAGACGGTGCAGAGCAAATCAAGGCAATCATGGCTAAATTCCGCGATAACTCACCAGCACAATTTAACTCTACTGATATCGCAGTCTTTGAAGACTTTGCCCTTCAAACTAAGACAGACAAAGATGGAAACGTTGAAAAACTCACTACTCCTCCATCAGATGTCTTGAAATACACCTTGGCAGATGATTCTTGGTTTGCCGTTCGTCCGTCAGGAACAGAACCAAAAATCAAATTCTACATCGCAACGGTTGGTGAAACCCTTGCTGAAGCAGAAGAAAAAATCGCCAACATCGAAAAAGAAATCAACGAGTTTGTTGGATAATCATTGAAAACCAAAAAAGAGTCGCTATTGCGGCTCTTTTCTTTCTTAACTATGCGTATAGATTTTCTCGAACATAAATATACAAATATATAAATGATGCAGATAATACCTAATTTTCAAAACTTGTAAAGTAGTTATACAAGAATAACAGAGGTTACATTTTTATCTAATTAGAGAAAATGGGTACTTCTCCTATGGAATCCTTTCGTTTAAAGTTTTCTAGTCCTTTACAAGCAGAACAACACACTCCACGTGATGCGTATTTGGGAGTTCCAAGGTCCTGTGGACCTTGGAAGCAGCTTGCCCAAAAATGAGAGAGCAAGCTGGACAATCTAGTTGTGTTTTTCCAATAAACTCACAACTTCTATGTGATGAGTGTTTGGGAGTTCAAAGGTCCGGTGGACCTTGGAAGCAGCTTGCCCAAAAATGAGAAAGCAAGCTGGACAATCTAGTTGCGTTTTTCCAACAAACCAAATACTTCCACGTGCTCATTATTGTCCAAACTAATTTCCAAATCCTTTTCAATAATAGGAAGTTTGAATATTATAGATTTTACCCATCTTCCACTATCATTTTTCTCATCTCGAATCACAACTTTCTCAATTAGTAATTGACAAAATCGTTTCTTGTCGATATCTTCCATTACTGCTAATAGAGTTTCAAACTTTAATAAGATGCTATGAACATTAAAAAGTGCAGATCAATTCTGCACTTTTTAATTTATTTAATTACTCAATCATTCCAAACCAACTTAACGCATCGATGATAGCTTGTTCTTTTTTGGGTGGACAATTTGGAACTCTTTGATTTTCTTTCTTAGAGTGATTGTAATTCTCGCGCTCAATTATTCCAAGTTTTCTTTTTACTTGAGCAATGTTAAAGGTAGATACTTTTAATTCAAATTTTCTAAAGACATAATCTTTGATTTCTGAATAAGTGGCTTCCTTCTTGGCAGAAATATCTTTAAGGTCGTCTTCATTGATTTCAAGATCAATATGATGGTTGATATCTCACTTGGACAATTTAACAACCGTTTCCACATGAAACGAGTGAACACCAAGTATGTCAAGTAGTTACGTTCGTATGTGGAAACATATCCACATACTTTTTAACGATAGCATAAGGTTATCGTTAAAAGGTAGTACCTAGACAAACTGAGAGTTATCTATGTTTTTATGGTTTTGAAAAAAATAGTAAATATACTCCAAATACAAACTTGATTGCTGCATCAATATATGCAACTAACACCAATGAAATATCAGTAAAAATATAAGCTACAGCAATATTAATAGTACAAATAATCCCCAAATATATCATTGATTTTCCATGTACAAAATAATATGGAAAAAAATGCAAAGCTGTCGCCATTAATGCACCCAGCCAAATTAATCGCCAATCCTCAGTTGCAAAAAAAGGTCCCCCTAAGAAAACCATTAACACGAATAATAAAATAATCGCATACAGAGAAACTTTATCTTGAAATTTACTCGACGAACCGTTGGATAGTTTATTCAACACCTTTTTATTCATATTTATTGAGAAAAAACTGATAACATATCCAATGCAAAAGACTTGCATATTGATGATTTGTTTTCCTCCTATTAAAGTTGCCAATGAAATAATCACCGCTACTACAATTAACCATAAACCACAGGCTCTCTTATAATTAAATTCCAACTTTTCATCTTTACTATAATTTAAAAAAAACATAAATACCTCCCTAAGATTTCTAATTTCTCTTTGCTTAAAAATTAACCCCATTATATAAACTCTTTAGCAAACTTTGCGACAAGTTCATGTTCAAGTGCAGTTGCTAAGGTTTCTACATTTTTCCTGAATCACTTCACCTTGAATTGCATCAAAAACCACATTATTCTCTGTTACTTCATCTGGTGTATCAATTACCTGTGGGCGTATTTCAAAGTGATGTTAAGCATAATCATCAGATTCCTGATATACATACTCTACATACTCTACTAACTCTTCTAGAATTTTCTCATTTTCTTCTGCGACTTCTAATAAAGGAACTGGAACTCTCAATTCTTTTATCGTTTGGTTTCTAAGCGTCTACAGGAATAGCCCAATATGAGCCAAACTTTGTGGCACCAGGTATACGTCCATCCGTGCAAAGAACCTGTATTCTTCTAACTATAATACCCATTTTTCTTATGTTTGCTTTATTGATAAATATTCCATCATAATCTCTCCGTAAATAACTTTACAGCTACACTCGTTAGTAATAATATATTCTAAATGGCAATTTGTCAACACCTTTTTGTGAAAAATTTTTTTATTAATTTGGGTATTAATTTTTTACATTTTTTGCTATTGTTCGGAAAAACATTGTTCCGTACTTCTCCATCACGAAATTTCTTCCCGTAAGAAATCTGGGGTTTCTTTTCTTCTGATACTTTCCAATCTATTATTCTATCCAATTTTAGGGTCATATACGACTCAAACGTCAAGTTAAATGCCACAACATAAAAATAATGTACATCATAGTATAGGGATACAGGAAGAATCGTATGTTGTTTTTCAGTATTATAAGGCGATTGATATCGAATATCTAGAACTTGCTCTTTTCGTATCATTTCTGACCATTCCCAGATTTTATCAATTCTATTTTGAGTATCTGACAATGGCGCATAATTTAGTAGTTCGCTCGCAATAATTTGAGAAACCTCTTTTTGTTCCTCTTTAGAAATTAAAGCTAACAAACTATCGATTAGAGACTTATTTTCCTCTTTGTTCAAAGAACGGTTTTCTAATAAAATCTTTGATATTACCAAAATATCCTTTTTATTAAATAATGATTTCCCTTTTAGGTAACGGGTATGGTATTTCGCATCATAGGCAAGCTACGCTGCAACTATAGGCTGAGATTCCAAGTAATGACCTAATAGAGAAAAATCTCTCGGTATTGTTTTTTCACTAACTCCAAACTCATCGGCTAACTGTAACTTAGAAAGATGAGCACCTGATTGTAACCGTAAAAATATTGTTAATAAGCGTTCTTGAGCGTTCATATTTACCTCAATTCTAAAAAAATTATAACATCTTTAACAGTTTATATTCAATTGTTACCACTATTTCCATAGCAACTATTTAGACGATTTGGAAAGGTGGGGACGTTTCTATTCCCACAAACCCCTTATCAATGGAAATAAACACATACCCACAGGGTAAATGGAAATAGATTTTGATAATTTCTAGCTATCACTTCTACTCCTTCTAAAAATTCCCCACTCTGATACTTCCCCACCACAATCGAGTAGGGACTAATTTCTAGTCCCTCTCACACCACCGTGCGTGCCGTTCGGCACACGGCGGTTCAACTAACTTTTAACGCATGTCGTTTTAGATAATAATCTAGGCAAGAAACCAGTCCACGT
>NZ_JAOTGJ010000014.1:0-44964 GCF_044427225.1 Streptococcus sp. 2022WUSS037
AAAAAATAAAGGATGAATTTCCTACAAAACCTCAGGAAGATAATCTTGAAAAAGAGTTGGAATACTCTCAACAACTGATTTCTGTTATCGAGAAACACCAAGAATTAACCGATTTACCTGCAATTTCACAGAAACTCAACTATCTGAAAGAGGCTGTCGAGGATGATATTGAACACATGGAAGCTTCTGTGAAAGAGGAAGCAAGAATCGGGCATAAATCAGCGGACACCTCATTTTATGGTTACAAAGAGCATATTGCCATGACAGATGAACGAATTATTACTGCTTGTGTCGTAACTTCTGGTGAGAAGAGTGATGGTAAGTATTTGAAAGACCTTTATGAGAAGACTCTGCGGAATGGAGTTCCTGTTGAAACAATTATCGGTGATGCGGCTTATTCGGGCAAAGAGAACTTAAAACTGGCACGTAAAGAAAACGTTCATTTGGTTTCAAAACTAAATCCTTCTGTTTCCAAGGGCTGTCGTAAGGAAGGCGATTGCTTTGAATACAACAAGGATGCGGGGCTTTTTGTCTGCCCTCAAGGACATATGGCTGTTCGAAAAGCTCGGACGGGTAAGAAAAATCAGAATAGTAATCAGGTTATTACCCATTACTTTGATGTGGAAAAATGTAAGATTTGCCCTAGTAAAGAGGGCTGTTATAAAGAAGGTGCACAGACTAAGACCTATTCCGTTACGATTAAGAGTCATGAGCATCTTTTTCAAAAACGATTTCAGGAAACACCTTACTTCAAAGAAATGGCAAGAAACCGTTACAAGATTGAAGCCAAAAATGCGGAATTGAAACAAAGACACGGTCTTGATGTCGCCAGAGCATCAGGTCTTTTCAACATGGAATTACAAGCAGCCACCACCATATTTGTAGTCAATATGAAGCGAATTATGACCTTAATAGACCAAAAGGAAGAATAGAAAAATAGGAATTCTCCCAATCATTTAGGAGAATTCCTATTTTTTATAAGAGTCGGAGTAACTGGAGACTTTTTCAGTGGGCTCGGTTTTTCAGCTCTTTTTATAAAACCAAAGAATCTCTCCTCAGTTTTATACCACTTCTTTATTCGATTTTGATTGCCTTGAACAGTGAAAAGGGCTGGGGATAGCCCTTTTCAGCTTATCTCCTGAAAATAGGAAAGAGATAAAGAAAGGGAGTGGGAAAGAACTCGACCATTCATAGAAGAGTTCCCTTCACTTCCAAATATGTAGATTCGGGCAAAAATAGTCCACTGGACTATTTTGACACAAACTTCGTTTGTTTTATTTCCGCGCTCAAACAGTCACTACTCTGACTGTTTGACCTCCCATCCCCGTACAGCTCCAACTGTCTGGGAGACAGTTGGAGGTTGGAAATAAGGCGAACTCTGTTCGCATCAGTCGTAGAGGTCAGATTTGGAGTGTGAAACACGAAGTGCTGAGATTTGCAAAGCAAATCCTATCTCCCACCTTTAACAGTCTCCCAGACTGTTAAAGCCAATCAACCACTGCGCTGAGTTGTTGACACGAACTCTGACTAGTGGAGCTGGGCTTTTTGCCCAGCCTCTAGATGTTAACATTTCATCTACCCACTACAGTTTTATTTACGTTAAAATAAGGTAAAATAAGTTTCAAGATTATTGATAAACCAAGACTTCGTCATCATCTTGGATATATATCGTCATTTAGTTTTTCTTTTATTACTTCGTTAACTCGCTTTGCCGTACTCCAGTACAGCCTGCAGCTCGTTGCCTAGTACTAAAAGTAAACTAAAAGACTATAAAAATCTCAAAGGTAGACCAATTGTTGACTCAAAAATACTCTACATATGCAGAGAAGTATAGGAAGTATTCTCAGATCAAAGACAAAGTCGCTAGAATGACATTTCTAACGACTTTCAGAATGAAGACAAACATCAATCGAGATATTTGTCTTTTTTCCATCTTCTAGCCTAAATTTTTTTCTTTTTTCTAAAATAGAGGACATTTCCCCTCAATACACCGCCATATGGATGGTATCACCTTTGATGATGATTTGGTCTGGTGAGAAGGTTGACCAGTCCTTGCTTTTAAAATAGGCTTTTATAGCAGAATCTCTTTCTACTCGTTCAAGCTTTTCCCCTGTCATATACGTATAGATTGAAAATGGGTAGAGATTTGTAACGGGGCTTTTCACTAAATTCCCCGTGTTAAGTATTCCCGAATGACTATCTATAAAGTCTGTATATTGATTATCCAAGCGAGGATGTGCATCTGTATATATTGCTCGCTTTGTTACTTTTATCTGCGTCTTTTCCTCATAGTCACGAACCATTTGCTGTACCACCTGCATACGGTTTTGGTCCAACTGGGTGACGACTATCTGTTGTAAAAATATTTTGTTAAATGTCAGCGTAAGGACTGCTAGATAGAGGGTGACTAGTGTACCTTTGACTAGCTTAGCCTTTTTGAAGTCTAGTCTAGCCAATAATAAGAATAGACCAACCAAACAAGCAGCCGAATACGTAGACCGAGCACCTGAACCAGCTTTTGTAACCAAACTTAGGGCACATGGCAAAAGAAACAATAAAGGAAGAGCCAGCAAGATAAGCTTCGCTCTTGTCTTCTCAGCTGCTGTCCCATTAAGTTGTCGCTTCACTCTCCAAAGGAGATAGCCAATGGCAAGCAAAAGGGAAAACAAAAGAAAACCATCGGGACCAATGTTGAAACCTAAAATATATGATTTAATCAAACTTTTTAAAAGTTGTAACATTCGAGCGACTAGTCCAAGATTTTCAAGATTAAATCGACCAATGCCGAATAATTTTAGGTAAAAAAGTGAAACAAGACCACTCACGACAAATGGGATAGAGGAGATGAGAAAGCTACGAATAGCAGTCTTAACATCTCGTTTTTCCACCGCAAAACACAGACAAAGCATCAAGTACAAGGAAGTAAAGGACTGGTAGGTGAGCATGGATACTGTCGCTAAAACGGTAGAAACCAGGAGCCAATGCGTGATCGGTTTGCAAATCCGTATATAAGTGGCAAGAATAGCCATCAATAAAGCAAACATCATCATACCACGTTCAACAAATAAAAAATAGCTGATGATAAAGGGATTGACCAAGATGATCAATGATAAAAAAGGAGCCATCAAAGAGGAAGCTACCTCAGTCTTTTCAAACAATCTCGCTAAACACCACACAGACAAGCCCAGAAAACAAAGTGCTAAACAACTTGAGATAAGCAAATAGAGTTCTGGCGCTTGATGCAGACTCCCCATCAGGATAAAGAATAAAGAAATAAAGGGACGACCATTTCTACTAGACATGTTGATGGCAGTTTCCATCCATGTGCGATTAAAATGAATATACGTATCAGCTGTAAAACTCGGATAGAAACTCAATCCAAGGACGAGTAGCAGGAACAGGATTACCCCCCCTGCTACTATTTTTTTATTGTTTTCTTTTGCGGACATGCAATCTCCTTCTCATTTATCATTCAATCAGCTTTCCATCTTCTTTCCATTTAATAATAATCGTCTTATCATCTCCGTAAATCGTATGATAGTAAGTATCTACTAGCATGGGAAGTTGAATATCGGGTATGCCACCAATTATTTCCTCAATAATAAAGTCATTCAACTTTCCTCGTTCCCAATACTCCTTATAGCTTATCTCTAACATTGGGTAGGCAAGAAACTGTTTTCTTAAGGCTGGTGGAGGAGGAGTCTTTTCAGGAAAATACACTTCTACACTTTCTCGATTCTTAAACTGTGGTAAGTGAATCAAATCCTCATAGACCAACTGATAACGGAAGTCTTTATAGTCCTTAGAAACTGTCAAAGAATTCCCATAGACCAAACTATAGATAAAAAAGCTGTAGGCAAGGACAAGAATTGGTAAACGAAAAACAGGTCGTCCCCCCTGCTCTACTAAAACCACTCCACAGAGGACGACAACGACCGCTAGACCGTACATGGCACGAGTATGTGTCTGCGGTTCTACCAGAATGGGGTAGAAACCAAAAGATAGTAACAACATCAATACAAGCGAGACAAGAGGTAGGCTAAATCCAAAAAGATTTCTCTTTTTTCTAATAAAGTACACTAGGAAACTTCCAAAAATGACCAAAGTGGAAATAAGCCACAAAGGGGTAAAACCATTCAATCCCTTGCTAAAATAAGCTGTGTAATTTTTTAGGAGAAACTCAGGAATCTCCAAAAGAGCAGGAATACTTACATCAAGATAATCTTTACGAGGAGCAATCATAACAACTAGATAGAAGTACAGAGCACCTGCTCCATATCCTAACAGCGACTGCCAGAAGAAGTCAACTAACTCCTGATGCCAGCCCTTCTCCTGCCACATTCTCAGGAGCAATAGGATGACTAGCATGGGAAAAATCCCAAAAGAAGCCTGGTAGGATGTCATGACCAGTAAGCTTCCAAGAAAACAAGCTAAGACATACCATCTAGCCCCTGAAAAGCGGAACACAAGCGGAAAGACCGCAGCAAGCAGTGAGAAAGCCATAAAAGGAGCATCAAATTTATAGCTAAGATTGACGATGAAAAAAGGATTTAATCCCAAAGGTACAAGTGCTACTACTTCCCAAATCGTAAATACCTTTCGCCTATAAAGCAGGCCTAATAGGAGGATACCAACAAGAGCTAGTATAGCGACTGCCAGTATCTGACTATAGGGAGAGACATCAACCGCAAACTTACCCCCAAAAAAGTAAATGGAGCTTCTCTCCGTAAAAAAGCGACTCCAATCATCCCATCCACGACTACCACCAGAAAATCGCCAGTTATCATCATTATAGTAGACATTTGCTCTCAAAAGAGCACTAATCCCAAGGAGATAAATGCCAAACAGGATGGCAAAGCTTTTCTTCGCCGAAAAGACCCACTTCTTCTTGGTCACTACTTCACATGATAGACCCTGCCACCAATTGACAAGTAGTCTATGAAAATGCGATAAAACCTGAGCAATAATCGGAATAGCAAGAATCCGAAGAATGTTAGTGGTGATAAAGCCAATCCCCATCCCATCAAAAAGTTTTGTCACCATACCTCCTGCAATCAAGACTGCTAGAGGGAAGTAAGTCGCATAGCGAGACCAATCATAGATTGACCCAAGCCCGTTATATATATATATACAGTCGCTATCGCTCCCAACATCACCAATAGGGCTACGGGTGTACGATGAGTGACAGTCAGCATGAAAAAGGCCGATAGCGATAGCAAACTCGCCCATCTAGGCGGAATGATTTTCTGAACGTTCTTTAAAATCATGGGTTTCCTTTCTGAATATTAAGACGTTTTTCTTACACACTCCATCAACTTTGAAACAAGTAAACAAGAGAGTTGGTGTAGAAGCTACCTCCCCATTCTTTTATCTTTTTCATCTAATCTCTCCTAAAAATATCTCTGGTGTATACCTTATCCGCTACATCATCTAAAACTGCATCGTAGCGATTGGCGATGATGGCATGGCTTTTCTTTTTGAAGCTGGCTAGATGATTGACCACCTTAGAGCCAAAGAAGCGGCTACCATTTTCCAAGGTCGGCTCGTAGACAATGACCTGTGCCCCCTTGGCCTTTATCCGCTTCATCACGCCTTGAATGGCGCTCTGTCTGAAATTATCCGACTGACTCTTCATGGTCAAGCGGTAAATCCCAATCACCAAGTCCTTCTCATTCTCCTGATTATAGCTTCCATGGTCAGTGTAATCATAGTAACCAGCCATCTTCAACACCTGATCAGCGATAAAATCCTTTCTTGTCCGATTGGCTTCGACAATGGCAGACATCATATTTTGAGGTACCTCATCGTAATTAGCTAGTAACTGCTTGGTATCTTTTGGTAAACAGTAACCACCATAGCCAAATGACGGATTGTTGTAGTGCTGACCTATCCGTGGATCCAAACCGATACCAGTAATAATATCCTGAGTATCCAAACCCTTCAACTCTGCGTAGGTATCCAGTTCATTAAAATACGACACACGAAGCGCTAGATAGGTATTGGCAAAAAGCTTCACCGCTTCAGCTTCTGTCGCACCCATCTGTAGCAGTGGTGCATCATTCAAGGCTGCATGAGCAAGTAAAGCAGCAAACTGGCTAGAAAGCTCCTGAACCTCTTCACTGTCTGTAGCTTCGCAAGATACGATAATGCGTGATGGATAGAGATTATCGTATAGTGCTTTTGATTCTCTCAAAAACTCTGGACTAAAGAGGATACGATCCGTTTGGAACTGTTCACGCATCCGCTGGGTAAAACCAACTGGCACCGTTGATTTGATGATCATAACCGCCTGCGGATTGACAGCCCTAACAAGGGCAATCACCGCCTCGACATGACTCGTATCAAAGTAATTTTTCGCACTATCGTAGTTTGTCGGAGCAGCAATTACAATAAAATCTGCTTCTGCATAGGCCGTCTCAGCATCCAAGGTCGCTGTCAAGCTCAAGTCCTTTTCAGCCAGATAGGCTTCAATATAGTCATCCTGGATGGGAGAACGACCAGCCTGTAAAAGCGCCACCTTTTCCTCCACGACATCTACTGCGGTGACATCATGGTATTGTGCCAGCAGAACAGCCAAGGAGAGGCCGACATAACCAGTCCCAGCCACTGCAATCTTCGCCCGAGAAGGGAGGTCTCGCTCCTTCTTTTTCTCCACATAAAAATCCGTCACATCACATGCCAATGCCTGAGCCAGCAACTCCAACTGAGTTAGACTGGGAGTATGTTCTCTCTGCTCAATACGACTGATGACAGAGCGATTGATGCCTGTCCTATCAGCTATATCTTGCTGTGACAGGCTGTCTTGACGGCGTTTGTTTAGTAATGTATTCGCTAAAACTGCTAATGAAAATTGTTTCATCACATCTATCTCCTAACATAATTGATAAAATCTATTATACAATTTGTGACGAAAACAATCAAATCGTGAATTTGTTGCGATATTTATTTACGAAAATGTTTCATTTAAGAACACTGTTACCCGAATACTCTTGCTACAAGTTTTTTTGTCAGTTGTCGAAATTCCTGACTCAAGACCCAGTTACAGACAAATAAGAGTACGGATACATAGACAAGTGCCGCAAGCCCTGGAAGGATAAAATCGAGATAGCTCGTGACCTGAAATGGATATAGGAATTGAAAAGATAAACCTACCACCACGATAAACAAAGCACCGCCAACACTCATCAGAGAAGATTTTTTTCCATCTATATAGAGTATCTCTCGGCTCAGATAGTGATTATTGTAGAACAGGCGGTATAAATTGGCAACGACTGCTGCTACCGCCAAGCCCACGAGACCAACGGATAAAAACAAAACAAGAGACAAGACGATGAGCACTATAGACTCAAAAATAAAACTCTTTCGATTCCTTTCCCAATGTCCTGCCGCCTTAAAAGCATAGGAAGACATCGTCCGTGCATTTTGTAAAAAGTCAGCCACAAGGTAAACATAGGCAAAGAGAGGCTGTACATAATCTGCTCCTGAAAATTTTCTCGCATAGTGGGATAAAAATGCCATGAAGAGACAGGCCGCCACTGTATAGATATAGACAAACCAATTATGCCAGAGATAGACCTGATGCTGGTAACTCTTCCGAGTTTCCTCGATTGACTTCGTGGCTAACTGATGCCCCAAAACAAAGTCCAGATTATTAAAAGCTGTTATAGCTAGACTGCTAAACATGGAGACAAATCTCGTATAGAGCGTAAAAACGGACACCAGCGCTAGCCCATTGAAATACGAAATAATAAAAATAGCACTGGAGTTTCGAGTGGTATAAAGGATATGGTCAATGACCGCCAGAGGGTTATTTTTCAAAGGGATAACTTCTGTCGATTCATTCTTGAGAAAAGGATAGTGTCGCTTCACATACAGCCAGATTAGGATAGGGGTTAGCAAGCCAAGTCCAGCCATCAAGCTCTTATAGCCAAGATAGGAAATTCCTGCTGTTACAGCCACAATCACAGAAAGCTGCGTCACGACCCGTATCCCAATACCGATGCTCATGTATACATAGGACTTCCCATCTGCCCGAAGCAACATCCGATGCTTGCGCCGAAACATATACTCTACAAACGTACCGAATGCTGAAATAAGAGTCAATACAAGTATGGTCCAGCGGTCAAACGGCATCTGGATAATAAAGGGCAAACCAATACCAATCAACAGTGCATACAGCACAAACATCAGCCCCTGCCGTTTAAAGAACTGATCCGCAGAACTCAAAATCGTATTGACTTTCTTATAGTCCTTATCCGCCAAAGGTTTGTAAAGCTGAGCCTGGACAATGGTCGGAACACTAGAGTCAAAGGCAGCAAAATAACCCAGATAGGCAGACAAGGTAACCCCCAAGCCTCTCAAATCTGATCCAAAATGACTGATAATCAACCCCGGAGCAATTAAGCCAAATACAATCCCAACCAGTTGAGAAAGATAGGAGGTTAAAACCGTTCTAAAAATCTTTTTTTTCATCTTTGTTTTCTCAACTTCCATATCTTTCTAGCATACCAATGATACCCTATCGCAAGATGATAGTGGTGTTTGGCAACGAGCTTCACCAGCTTTTTATAGCGGTGAAAAATGGGCATTGTATCTAGATAGTCAACACTCTCTTGAAAGTAAGGAGATTGACCTAATTGTTTTAAAAACAGATATTTTTCGGTGTAACTTCCACTGCTTCGTAAGCCATTTTTTAGCAACTTCACCTGATTGCGAAGGGCGACTTCTCGCAGAGATTGTTGATAAACGTTTCTCTCTTCCAAAGGATAAGCCTGTAACCGCTCAAAAAGAAGAGCATTGAGGTAGCTCCTAATCTGGTAACGCTTGGCTAGCGTGAGTGACATAAACTTGCTCTCCTCGTATATCCGATGAAAATAAAGATTTTCCCCCAGATAATAGGGCGACTGACATTTTTCAAAGAGGACAATCGTAGGCAAGACATCTCCAAATATACTTGGATCATGCTCGCCACATTCCTCTACTGTAGGAGCTAACTCACGTTTAAACGCCTTGTACCACATGGCAGACCCATACTGACTATAATACCATGAGAGCAAGTCTTTTTTAGCAATCCTCTCAGACGACGTAAAAGGAAAGTCCTTACAGGCCACCTCAAAATCTGCCTGCTCTGAAAAATTATATAATACCATATCGGCATGGGTCTCTACTACTAAGTTATAAATCTGCTCCAGACAGTCCTTGCGAAGGAGGTCATCATGGTCAAGACTGACGATATAGCGACCTCTTGAAGCTTGATAGCCCGTCAAACGAGATGCCAGCTCCCCTTTATTGACCACATGAGATAGGATACGCAGAGGCTGATCCAACTTCTTCTGAAACTCTTGGCTGATACCAACCGTCCTATCTGTCGAACAATCATCCACCAAAACAATCTCAAAATCTTGAAAAGTCTGATAACGACAGGATTCTAAAGCCTGTTCCAGATAATCTTCGCCATTGTAAACAGGGATATTGATCGAAAAAAAAGGTCTGTGACTCATTTTCAAAATAACCTTCTCCAAATTCTTGATAGGTAGGTAGTGAGATACGCTACTGACGCTAAAATAGGGTAACGATGAACTGTAAACCAGCGACGTTGCTGAAGAGCGACTGCATCAAACTCCAGATAAGCCAAGCTCTGCTGAAAGACAACAGAGGAGCGCACATGCCTTAATCGTTTCAAAAAATCAAGATAATTCTTCGCCGCTGAAAGATAGAGAGCGGAAAACCAGCTCACACGACGAACCATACTAGACTTCACAACATCGCCAAGTTTTTTATACTTTTCTTGAAAATAAAGCTCTTGTTCCACTTTTGAGTCAAAAAAATATGTGTCCAGTGTATTACTCAAACTATTTGGAACCTGTCGATAAAAATAATAGGCTTCATCAATAGAAAGTGGTTTCTGAGCATGCTCAATCACATAAGCAGAAACAACGGCATCCGTACCTGTTCGAAAGTCAGGCAAGTCCTTGTAAAAATCAGTAGGCGGGCAAAGCGAACGGTGAAAGACTTTAGTCCACAGTGTCATCAGATTCCCTTTACTAAAAAAAGCATCTAACACTTGCTTAGGGTCTAAAATCTCATCTGTCGGAAAGAGACAAGGTCTTTTTTTCCTTGAAAAATCAGCTTTGATAGAATAATTTGTCAACACTAGATCCGCACCCGTCTTCTGTATCCGCTGATAGACACCCTCAAGATAGTCACTTCTCATCTTATCGTCAGCGTCAATACAGAGGATGTAGTTTCCTCTAGCTTTTTCCATCCCTAAAGCACGCGCAACCAATGACCCCTGATGGTGGCCTTCAATCAAGGTTATCTGCTTCTCATACCGCTTCTGAAAGTCTGTGACAATCGCCATACTACCATCATCTGACCCATCATCGACCGCTATCAATTCAAAGTCTTGGTTGGTCTGCCCAAATACAGCCTCCAAAGCCTCTACCAGATAAGGCTCGGCATTGTAAATCGGCATGACAATCGAAAAAAAAGGTCTGTGACTCATTTTCAAAATAACCTTCTCCAAATTTTTAATAGATAGGGAACAACATATGCTAACGGGTCTAGGATGGGATAGCGATGAACGGTAAACCAGCGGCGTTGGTAGCGAGTGACTTCGTCAAAATTCAGATAGACCAAGCTTTGCTGAAAGACAGCAGAGGAACGCACATGCCTTAATCGTTTCAAAAAATCAAGATAATTCTTCGCCGCTCGAAGGTAGAGGGTGGAAAACCAACTTATACGACGAACCATACTGACTTTTACAACATCGCCAAGGTCCTTGTACTTTTCTTGAAAATAAAGCTCTAGTACCACTTTTGAATCAAAAAAATTTGCGTCCAGAGTATTACTCAAACTATTTGGAACCTTACGATAAAAATAATAGGCTTCGTCAATAGAAAGTGGTTTCTGTGCATGCTCAATCACGTAAGCAGAAACAACGGCATCCGTACCCGTTCGAAAGGCAGGCAAGTCCTTGTAAAAACCAGCAGGTGGACAAAGGGAACGGTGAAAGACTTTGCTCCACAATGTCCTCAGATGCCCTCTTCTAAAAAAAGTATCCAACACTTCTTGCGAATCTAGTAGCTCGTCCGTTGGAAAGAGGCAAGGGCGTTCTTTGTTGGAAAAATCAGCATAGATAGAATAATTAGTCAATACCAAATCAGCACCAGTCTTTTGTATCCGCTGGAAGACCCCCTCAAGATAGTCATGTCTCATCTTATCGTCAGCATCAATGCAGAGAATATAATCACCTTTCGCCTTTTCCATTCCTATGGCACGTGCAACTAATGACCCCTGATGAGGACTTTGAATCAAGGTCAGCTGCTTCTCATATCGCTTCTGAAACGCTTTGACAATCGCCACACTGCTATCATGTGAGCCATCATCAACCGCTATCAATTCAAAGTCTTGGAGGGTCTGTCCAAAAACAGCATCCAAAGCCTCTACCAGATAGGATTCAGCATTGTAGATTGGCATGATAATAGAAAAATACGGTTTATTCATCTAGCCTCCCTCTGCAGATACCATTTTCTGATGCGTCCCAATGGAAAATACAACAATAACATTGGGTGTGTAAAACGATGCTCAACAAGATACAAGAATACCTTATCACTAAAACGCAATTTTGCGGAACTTCCAACTGCTATTGCTCTCTTGAAAAATAAAGATTCCTTGATATGCTGAGTATTTTTTAATATATCACTTAAAGGACTTGAGAGCAGTAATCGTTTTCCTGACCAAGAAACACGTCTCATCAAACGTTCCGCCATCTCCACTGGCAAATCGGTCGCATATTTTTCATGAAAATACCAATCTGAAAAGGCTACGGATTCAAAGTGTTTTACCGTGTAAGAGTTGCTGAGGCTACTTGGCACAAATCGATAATAATAGAGTGCCTCATCAAGAACAACAACATGATGGATGTTTGAAAAAATGGCTTCAATGGTCACTAAGTCAGAACCACATACTAATCGCTGAAAAGACCCAAAAAAGTGGTCATCTGGTAAAAAACGTGACTGAAAGACCGTACACCACAAGGTCATTAGCACACGATTTGCCAGTATCATCTCTTTCACAACCTCTGGTCCAGTCATCTGACGATGAACATAAGGAGTGTAATCAACAGGCTTTTGTGAAAAATCTATCCGACGAGAAGAGTTAATCACCACAGCCTCTGCCTGCGTCTCATCAATCGTTTGCCTAACCATTTCTAAATAATCCGCTCTCAAGACATCATCCGCATCCATGCACAGGCAATACTGACCTCGCACTTCTGCCATGCCTGTCGCACGTGTCAAAAGTAAGCCCTTGTTTTCAGGATGAGAGTAGAGGCGGACTTTATCCTGATGCGAAGCGACAAACTCCTGACAAAGCGTCTCAGACTGGTCAGTCGATGCATCATTGACCAAGATCAGCTCAAAATCCTGATAGGTCTGAGCTAGAACAGACATAATCGCCTCAGTTAAATAGAGCTCCGCATTATAGACTGGCATGACAATCGAGAAAAAGGGATTGGTCTTCATAATAACCTCCTTAAACGCTTTCTATACCAATTGATAGCCAAAAGCAAATGTAGGATTCGGTAGTTCAAGAGTAAGAGAAATAGGCGGTCATACTGTGACTGCGTGTCTTTCTTTATTTCCATTACCTTCCTAAAAACGAGAGACTGACGAATCACCCTTGCTCTATCACACACTTCCTTGAAAGATTTACTTTTTAGCAACACTTTTTTGCTACACCAGAGAAATCTCCTTACCAAATATGCATCCATTTTTTCTGGAAATTTCTTATGATAACTATCATACAAATACAAATCTGTCTGGGCATACACTTCAAAGTTAGTTATATTGAAGCTATGGCTCAAACTTGTTTCTACCTGACGGTAATAATAGAGAGCTTCATCTAAAACAATCGCTCTTTCTACCCTTGCCAAAATATGGTGCAAGGTTATCCGATCCACACTCCGAACAAAATGTCCAAAACGCTGGTAAAAAGCTTCATCAGGTATAAAAGAAGCCTTAAACACCAGTTGCCATATAGTTGTCAGCTGAGTCTTTTCCAGAAGTAGTTCTTCAATGACTTCCAAGCCTGTCATTTGACGATTCAGAAAAGGACTAAAATCTCTTCGCTTGATAGAAAAATCGGACTCCATCGAAAAATTGATCACCACAGCATCTACCTGCGTCTCATCAATTGTTTGCTTAACAAGCTCTAGATAGTCCACACGCAAGACATCATCCGCATCCATACACAGGCAATACTGACCACGTACCTCTGCCATACCTGTCGCGCGTGTCAAAAGCAAACCCTTATTTTCAGGATGAGAGTAGAGGCGGACTTTGTCCTGATGCGAAGCGACAAACTCCTGACAAATCGTCTCGGACTGGTCAGTCGAGGCATCATTGACCAAAATCAACTCAAAATCCTGATAGGTCTGAGCTAGAACAGACATAATCGCCTCAGTTAAATAGAGCTCCGCATTATAGACTGGCATGACAATCGAGAAAAAAGGCTTAGTCTTCATTGGTCTCCTTTACGTTTGGAAAAAATGGACGATAAATCATATCCGCATAACTGCCATCGAGAATGGATTTACGATAAAATTTCCAAGAAAATTTCACTATGGGACTTGTCTTTAGCACTTCTTGCCATCGCTTCTCATCAAATGGTTCATTAAAATGAACAGACACGAAATCTCTATTTTCAATCCCAGAAACAATAGGCAGGTAATCAATCACCTCTCGAAACTCAGGATGAAGCCGGTAATGAATATCTTGAAATAAATCAATCGTATAGTTGATAGGATTATCTACTTGACTAAAATAATAAAGTAAACAATCACGAATATAGCAAACATGAGGATTTCCCTTCTTTGCAGAAAAACAAAACGAAGTCCACCGCCCTTGCTCTATCCAATATAGATAATAGTTTCTGACACTTTCAATCTGATGTCGAAAGGCAAAAAAATCATTTGCAAACAAATGACTGTCTAATTGGTCAGTGACATAAAGCGTCGCATCCATCCAAACGCCACCATGTTGGGCAAGCAGAGCATAGCGAACATAGTTTGAAAAAGGGGTAAACGCCATCTTTTTTCGTGCCAGCTTATCCAACAAATCCTCTGGAATCGCTATATAATCAGCCAGATTATCCTTTGTCAAGAAGATGTGCTGGTAACCATTTTTCTGTGCAAAGCGTTTTTGACTCTCAATCGCATGGCGACAGACTGCGGGAAGCTCTGACTCACCCTGCCACCACAAGGTCCAGATGATTGGTGTTAGGGAGTCAGCTGTATTGTCATTCTCTAAATAAGCAGAAAACGGAGACAAGTGACGAGTAACTGTCTTCTCATAAAAACGTGAATGAACTCGCCACTTTAGGCGCGAAAGCTGCATTCCCAAAAAGGAATCAGGCTTTATGGCCTCTTCAGCCCCAAACTTTGTCAGAACTTTAAACAAAGCCATACTCGGCGATTGTCTGAATACAGTCATAAATTTTCCGACATTCCTTATCATCTAGCGACAAACTCCTTTTCTATCTTCGTAGCATATACTTATAAAACGCCCTTTGTACACGTAAAGGAAGAATCACCATCATCAAGTGAATAAGACTTACCGATAGGAAATCCCAAACTGTCATCTCCTGCCGTCGATAGGAAGCATACCGCAACCGTATCAGTTGCAAGAGACTCGTCCAAGATTTCCGCCTTTTCAAGGTATCACGGTTAAAGCGGAAGTCAAGCAAAATCTCAGGGATATTGGCCGCACGATAGCCATGATGAAGCATCCGCAACCACAAATCCCAATCTTGATTGTAGCGAATGGTAGGATTATATCCACCAACTGCATCAACCGCCGATTTGCGAAACATGACACTTGAGTGATTAAATGGATTTCTTCGTTTCGAAAAATTCACAATCGCCTCGTGATTCAAGGGAACTTTTCGGATACTCAGTGATTCGCTAGTCGTTTCTTCAAATTCTGATACATAACTTCCTACAAGCGAAAGCGTCGGGTCACTCTCAAAACAGCTCACTTGCTTTTCGCACCGCTCCTGCCGTGAGACGTCATCCGCATCCATACGAGCAATCAAGTCTGTCTTAGCAACTGATAAACCAGCCATCAGAGCTGTAGCCAGTCCCGAATGTTTCTCTAAAGCCACTTCAACAATGGGAATTTGTACATTTTTTTTGGGTAATCATTGATAACATCTTGTAAACTAGCTGGAACAGGTCCATCTTTTACAATGATACATTCCTCTGCTGGATAGGTTTGTGAAAGCATACTTTCTATTGCCTCACGAAAATGGTCAGGATTTTCTTCCCGCCACACCGCTAATAAAATCGAATACGGCTCCATGTTCCTCCTTAAACTATTTTTAGAACCTGCATTTACAGTTCAGCACTTCTATCTAAAACTCCTTTTTCATCTTCTCACCCCCGCACAGCTCACAAGGTTCAGTGAACCTTGTGAGGTTGGAAATGAAGCGAACTCTGTTCGCAACAGTCGTAGAGGTCAGATTTGGAGTGTAAAACACGAATTGCTGAGATTTGTTTCACAAATCCTATCTCCAACCTTTAACAGTCCACTGGACTGTTAAAGCCAATCAACCACTGCGCTGAGATGTTGACACGAACTCTGAGAAGTGGCATTAGTCTCAAAAACTGCTTTGATTAGCAAAAAATTTTCTTACATAAAAGCACGAGACATGTGAATAGGGAAGCTGACCAATAGCGACCTGTGTGATATAGGGAAGCAAATTATTAGGGATGTCTTGTGGACTTTCTCCCAGTAATCCCGACTGATGAGCACCAATAGGATTAAAATACCTTAACAGGGTTATCTTCCAAGTCTGATCTGAGTGGTACAAATCACGCAAAATATTCTCAAGCATCAATTTTGTTCTACCGTATGGATTGGTTACAGAAAGTTTTGCATCTTCTGGAATTGGATTTATCTCGGGAGCTCCATACACTGTGGCTGAAGAACTAAATATTATCTTTTTACAATTGTACTGTCGCATCACCTCGAGTAATGTCAATGTTCCTGCCACATTATTGTGATAATATTCCAAAGGTATTTCAACTGATTCCCCAACAGCTTTTAGCCCTGCAAAATGTATAACAGCTTCTATCTGTTCCTGTTTGAAAATATTCTCCAACAATTCCTTATCACGAATATCACCTTGGTAAAATGTTAAAGATTTTCCTGTAACTGTTTCGATAGCCTCTAAACTTTTCTTGCTAGAGTTAATCAAGTTATCAATCACAACAACATCATAGCTTGCTTCAAGTAACGCTATGCAAGTATGAGAACCAATATAACCACAACCACCTGTAATTAATATTCTCTTCATTTTTTCCTTCTATTTTCAGACACTAATATTTCTATTGTACCCCCCCCCGTCATTTTGTCAAATTTTCAACCCACGCCGTCGCAGGACAAACGCATGAAGAAAATGCATGTAACCATACTGTTAAAAGACTAAATTCAGAAATACGAAAAATATTAAAATTCGCTAAACGAGACAAACTTTCTATTACTGATTTTACTGACGGAGTTATCATCGCAGGACAAGCTAGTCGGAAAATCAAAACTGAAAAAGCTATCACAAGTACTGTTGATTACTATAAGCTTCTATCAACTTGAAAATATAACATAAACAAGGAATACAATATTCTTGACTACTTGCTCTATCTTCAATTAAAAACAGGTCTACGCTTTGGTGAAGTCTTAGGTTTATACTCATTCAATTTCAAAATCTGAACAAACCCATTTTCTATGGACAATACTTTTTAGATTCTCACTATTTAACCCTCAAATGATTTCTTGGAGCTTATCAATGACTGATTCCAATGTTTGAAAGGCTCTGTTCTTAAAGCCACGTTTCCGGATTTCTGCCCAAACTTGTTCAATGGGATTCATCTCTGGGGTATATGGTGGTATGAATGTAAATTCAATATTATCAGGAATTTCAAGTGTCTGAGATTTATGCCAATTTGCATTGTCCATGACTAAAATGATGTAGTCATTGGGATAAGCTTCTGATAATTGTCGTAAAAATTCATTCACCCAAGCGGTATTACAACCACCAGCTATTATGAAGAAAGATTCACCTGTATGGGCATCTACCGCACCATAGCAGTAACGAAATTCGCGGATGTGATGACTTGAGATATTCGGACGGTGGTTTTTAGGGCTCCAACATGTCCCTAGTTTACTAATCCGACCAAACCCTGCCTCATCTTGATACAAAAAGTCTGCTGGGAGCAGACTTTTTCCTGAGCTCGGAAATTGGAAAGCGAAGGCGGATTTTTTGATATTCTTTCCCGTCAATAAAACGCTTACTCGTTCTCTCCTCGAATAAAGATTTTATTTTTAGACGCTAAAATGGTTTCGGCGTCTGCTTTTTTCGGATGTTGAGGACGTGGGCTAACTTTTGTTGCTTACTGCGTAAGCTTTAGTTCCCGTCTCAAAGAATCTTTTGATTCTTTGACCCATCCATGACGTTTCAATAGTTGGTAGAAACCATCTTTAGTTGTCGTGCGACCAATTTTATCTTGATAAGCTCTATAGAGGGATTCAACAGTTACAAATTCTCCATTTATAGCAGAAGTTAACTGCTCACTCAAGAAAGCTTGTTCTTCTTCAACTGTCATATAAGAGTGGCGACGACCTCCTCTAGCATCTGAAGTAAGACCTGTTAAACCATGTTCTTGATATTTCTTAGTCAGTCTCCAAATTGTATCGTGTGAGACATCCAGCATGTCCATAATCGTTTTGTAGGGAGTATGGATAGCCCTGAGATATACTGCTTGAATACGTTTGTGATGAGGTGCTAAGTTTTTATCTTTTAGAGCTGTTTTAAGCTCTTTAATCATTTCGTTAGTAAATTCCATGTTTCTATCATACTTCAGTTTTTGAAATTAGTTAAGTATAAGAAATTAGTCCAAGATAATAGAGATAAAAATAAAAACACAAATAGTTCGGCTGGATTTCATTAAAATCAGCTTGAATCTATCTGTGTTTTAAACATAAGGAAAGAGAGAACGCATTTCGTCCTCTCTAGGTGTTAGCTTTTCATCTACCCACTACAGTTGACAAAGAGCCAATATATAGATGTTTTATTGTCCATAATCATACTGATTATAACTCTTATTGAAGGAATCTAAGATGTCTTTTGCAGTTTCATTATATGGAGTTGTTGATTCAAGAACTCCTTTTACAATGATACGTTGTGTTGCATTATAGTCCGTACATGTTACCAATGTAACTTCTGTACGTCCTTCTACATCATCAATGACATAGACACTTTCAGGCGAAACAATTTCCACACTATCAATAACGTAGGTGTAAACATTGGTCTTGTCAGTAATATATATTTTCATGCCGTTTTTAGCACGATCAAGCGGTGAAAAGAGAACATCTGCCGCACCAGTTACACCAAAAATATGGTGGCTGGCCAACGCATAATTTCCTTTCCCCATCTCTTGGTTTTCCTTCATGGTACCAGCTCCATACATGAGCGAAGTATTGAAGACCCCTTTAAAAATAGGAAGGTTGATACCAAGCTCAGGAACCGCAATTCCACCAATTACAGGTAAGCGTTGTGCATCCCACTGAGCTGCTAAAATAGCCTCTGTAGAAATAGACTGAACCTGATCGAAATCAAATGTTGTTTCAGCCTGTTTATTCTTTTCGATATCCTCTGTCGTAACATTGCTAATCTGGTATTTATTCGTATTCCAACCAATAATAAAATTTCTAATTGATGTATTAAAAATCAATGCTAAAGAAATCAATATCAATACAACTGTTAAAAGATTGCGCCAAAAAGAACCTTTACTCTTCTTCTTTTTTTCACGTTTTGACATGATTATTTATTCCTTTTCTTCTTTAATTTCGGCAGCATCTACCAAGGCAAAGGTCATGATTTTCGCTTCATCATTCAAGCGCATCACTTTTACACCCATGGTTGAACGACCTGTTTGTGAAATATTTGCAACACTTGTACGAATAATCACACCAGTATCGGTAATAACCATAATATCTTCATCACCAGATACCGTTGTCAAACCTGCCAGAGAACCGTTTTTCTCAGCAACCTTAAGGGTCTTAATTCCCTTACCGCCACGACCTTTTGTTGGGTACTCGCTGGCTGGGGTACGCTTACCAAAACCTTTTTCTGTCAAGACAAGAACTTCCTGATCATCTGAAATCATGGTCGCACCAACTAACTGGTCTCCCTCGCGTAGTTTAATACCGCGAACACCAGTCGCAGTACGGCCCATATTACGAACATCTGTTTCTGTAAAACGAACAGAATAGCCAAATTTGGTCCCCATGATAACATCTGCCTGGCCATTGGTCAAGAAAACGTTAATCAACTCGTCATCTTCTTTCAAGTTCAATGCCTTGAGACCACTTTGACGGATATTAGCAAATTCTGAAACACTTGTCCGCTTGACCACACCTTGACGGGTTGCAAAGAAGAGATAGCTATCTGCTTCCTGATCTTTGGTCACATTGATAATGGTTTGAATGGACTCATTTTCTTCCAACTTGAGGAGGTTAACCACTGGAAGTCCCTTGGCAGTACGGCCATATTCTGGAATTTCATACCCTTTGAGACGGTAAACCCGTCCCTTGTTAGTGAAGAAGAGCAAGCGATCATGAGTGCTTGTAGAGACTAATTCTCGTACAAAATCATCATCCTTGACGCCAGTTCCTTGAACCCCACGTCCTCCACGCTTCTGAGCTTGAAACTCATCCTGTGCCAAACGCTTGATGTAGCCTTGGTTTGACAGGGTAATCAAGACATCTGTTTCTTCAATCAAGTCCTCATCTTCAAGGGAAAGAACTTCACCAACCATCAATTCTGTACGGCGTGGGTCAGCATATTTACGTTTGACTTCTTCTAATTCGTCTTTAATAATCTGAACAACACGCTCAGGCTTAGCTAGAATGTCAGCCAAATCTGCAATCAATGCCACTAACTCATCATATTCTGATTGAATCTTGTCGCGTTCCAAACCTGTCAAACGACGAAGACGCATATCAAGAATAGCCTGACTCTGACGTTCAGAAAGGTCAAATTTCTCCATCAATTCAGCTTGAGCAATAGCATCAGTTTCTGAATTACGGATAATACGAATGACTTCATCAATATGGTCAAGAGCAATCAGCAAGCCTTCTAAGATATGGGCACGCGCTTCTGCTTTTTCCTTATCGAATTGCGTACGACGAGTGACTACTTCCTTCTGGTGTTCAATATAAGACTCTAGAATCTGACGTACAGAAAGGATTTTCGGTACACCATTTTGGATGGCCAACATGTTGAAACTAAAGTTGGTTTGAAGCTGTGTTTGCTTGAATAGGTTATTCAAAATAACGTTAGCAGAGGCATCACGACGAACTTCGATAACAAATCGTACACCCTCACGGTTGGATTCGTCTCGAACAGCAGTGATTCCTTCAATACGTTTTTCTTGGACTAATTTGACAATATGTTCTTGAACCTTGGACTTATTGACCATGTATGGAAACTCTGTAACAACAATGCGTTCACGACCATTTCCATATTCTTCAATTTCTGTGCGGGAACGAAGAACTATTGAACCTTTACCAGTTTCATATGCACGGTGAATTCCAGATTTCCCCATAACCAAGGCACCTGTCGGAAAATCTGGTCCAGGCAAGACTTCCATAATCTCACGTGTTGTTACCTCGGGATTGTCCATAACCAGCTTAACTGCCTCGATAGTCTCACCCAAGTTGTGTGGAGGAATGTTGGTAGCCATACCAACGGCGATACCTGTCGTTCCGTTTACTAGCAGGTTAGGAAAACGTGCAGGTAGGACTTCTGGCTCACGCTCACTTGCATCGTAGTTGTCCGCAAAGTTTACAGTGTTTTTGTTTATATCACGGAGCATTTCAAGCGCAATCTTGCTCATGCGTGCTTCTGTATAACGCTGAGCGGCTGCTCCGTCGCCGTCCATGGAACCAAAGTTTCCGTGACCATCAACTAACATGTGACGGTAGCTCCACCATTGTGCCATACGAACCATTGCTTCGTAAATCGCACTATCTCCATGTGGGTGATATTTACCCATAACATCCCCTGTGATACGGGCTGATTTTTTATGTGGTTTATCCGGTGTAATTCCTAATTCATTCATCCCATACAAAATACGGCGATGAACCGGCTTCAGACCATCACGTACATCAGGCAGAGCACGTGAAACGATAACACTCATCGCATAGTCGATGAAGGATGATTTCATCTCATTGGTCAGATTAACCGTTACTAAATTTTTATCTTGCATTATATGCCTCTTTCAACAGTCATTGTGCTTCTATTATACCATATTGGCGAATAAATTTCTTTGTTGGAAACTAGCATGTAAACATTTTCAAAGGCGCTTTCACAAGTGACAAAAAGCTTAAAACATGCTAGAATGTATTATGGTCGGGATGAAGTCATCCCCAAATAAAACTAAGGAGATGTTTAGCAATGACTGCAACTAAACAACACAAAAAAGTAATCCTTGTCGGTGACGGTGCCGTAGGTTCTGCTTATGCTTATGCTCTTGTTAACCAAGGGATTGGTCAAGAATTGGGTATCATCGATATCAACAAAGACCGTACTCAAGGTGATGCAGAAGACTTGAGCCACGCATTGGCCTTCACATTCCCTAAAAAAATCTACTCTGCTGAGTATTCAGATGCTCACGACGCAGACTTGGTTGTTTTGACAGCTGGTTTGCCACAAAAACCAGGTGAAACTCGCCTTGAATTGGTAGAGAAAAACCTTCGTATCAACCAACAAATCGTTACAGAAATCGTTAACTCTGGTTTCAACGGTATCTTCCTTGTTGCTGCTAACCCTGTTGACGTATTGACTTACTCAACTTGGAAATTCTCTGGTTTCCCTAAAGAGCGTGTTATCGGTTCTGGTACTTCTCTTGACTCAGCTCGTTTCCGTCAAGCATTGGCTGAGAAAATCGGTATCGACGCACGTTCAGTTCACGCTTACATCATGGGTGAGCACGGTGACTCAGAATTTGCAGTTTGGTCACATGCCAACGTTGCCGGTGTGAAATTGTATGACTGGTTGCAAGATAACCGCGATATTGATGAGCAAGGTCTTGTTGACTTGTTTGTATCTGTTCGTGATGCAGCCTACTCAATCATCAACAAAAAAGGTGCAACTTACTACGGTATCGGTGTTGCACTTGCACGTATCACTAAAGCAATCTTTGATGATGAAAATGCAGTACTTCCATTGTCAGTTTACCAAGCTGGCCAATACGAAGGTGTTGAAGATGTCTTCATCGGTCAACCTGCTATCATCGGTGCCCACGGTATCGTTCGTCCAGTCAATATCCCATTGAGCGAAGCTGAATTGCAAAAAATGCAAGCATCTGCTAAACAATTGAAAGACATCATCGATGATGCTTTCGCAAACCCAGAAATTGCAGCTGGTGTTAAAAACTAATTATATAAAATAGTAAAAAAGGTGAGCAATAGCTCGCCTTTTTTACCTTCTAATATCATAACGTAACATAGCAATTCCATCTGTGACAGTGGACTCTACCAAGAGCAATTTCTTTTCTTTCAAAAGTGAGGCGAAAAGTGGAATACCGTCACCCAAAATAGTAGGAATAATCCCAATAATAAGGTGATCAATCACTCCCGCCTCTAAACAGTCCTGAGCCAGACTTGCTCCACCAAACAACCAAATATCTCCACCTTCTCTAGAACGAAGTTCCATAATCTCCCCGATGATGTCCCTTACAAAACGCACATTACCATAGTCCGTCTGCTCGGTATGACTCGCAACGATAAATTGCTTTTCCTGATATCCTTCAATCATTTCCAACGGACAATCTTCTAATGATTTTCTCCCCATCACAACTGTATCACAGTTGTTAAAGAATTTTTGATTATCAAACTGTAAGACTGTATCGTATTTATCGGTACCATGTCCTTCAATCCAATCGTAGCTTCCATCCTTACGTGCAATGAATCCATCTAAACTCATTGCAATATTTAACACCAATCGTCTCACAATTAACCTCATTTCATAGCTTAGTGACAAAATATTATACCAGTCATTCTTCCTATTTTCAACCAAAAGTCCCTCTAACTCCTCTTCCTTTGAATAGGACAATTATTCATTTCCTGTACAGCAAAGAACATGATAAAAAGGTCCAGTGGACCTTTTTATTTAGATTTGATATAGTTGATACCGTCTGCTTTAGGAGCGACTGCTTTACCAAAGAAAGCAGACAGAGCAATAACAGTAATCAAATATGGTGCAATTTGAAGATAAACCGTTGGAATATCTTTCAATCCTGGTAATTGTCCACCCACTACTGCCAAACTTTGCGAAAGGCCGAAGAATAGACTGGCGAGCATAGCGCCAATTGGATTCCACTTACCGAAAATTACAGCTGCTAGAGCGATGAAACCTGAACCTACGATTGTTGTTGCAGAGAAGTTGATATTCACTGATTGAGCACTTACAGCTCCACCAACACCACCAAGGAAACCAGCAATCAACACACCTGCATAACGCATAGCGTAGACATTGATTCCCAAAGTATCCGCTGCCTGCGGATGTTCACCTACTGAACGAAGGCGCAAACCGAACTTGGTTTTATAAAGGATGAACCAAGCAAGAAATGCTGTTGCAATAGCTACATAACCCATCAAGCTTGTATTTTTGAAGAAAATTTCACCAATGATTGGAATATCTGCCAAGATAGGGAATGAAAATTTACCAAATGATTCAGTAATACTATCAGTTTGACCCTTATTATAGATAACTTTGACTAGGAAAACTCCCAATGCTGGAGCCAAAAGGTTCAACACCGTACCTGATACAACGTGGTCTGCACGGAAATTAATCGTCGCCATCGCATGAATAGCGGCAAAGACAACACCAGCAAGACCTCCTACAATAACAGCTAATAATGGAGTAGCATTACCAAATGTCCCTGCAAATTCGATATTGAAAACAACACCAGCAAAGGCACCGATAACCATGATTCCTTCTAGACCAACGTTTACAATACCACCGCGTTCAGAGAAAACTCCTCCAAGACTGGTAAAGATTAAGGGTGCTGAATAAATCAACATTTGCGAAATGAGTAAGGCAAGAATTGAAACATTCATCTTATTTCGCTCCTTTCGCTTTATTTCTAGATTTTAATAATTGTTCAAAAATAAATTTCACACCGATAAAGAAAATGATTGATGCCGTAACCACGTTGATCAATTCAGGTGGAATCTGTGCACGTACCATACCTGGGGCACCGACAGAAAGAACACCGAATAGAAAGGCAGCCAATGGAATACCTAACGGTGAATTAGAAGCTAAAAGCGCTACTGACATACCATTAAAACCAATATCCAAGTTACCGCTTTGGATGTAAACGTTTTGGAAAGTACCCAAACCTTGGATAGCTCCTCCAAGACCCGCAAGAGCACCTGAAATAACCATAGATAGAATAATCGTACGTTTCGCAGACATACCCGCATAATCCGATGCTGTTGGGTTAAGCCCCACTGAGCGAATCTCAAAACCAAGAGTCGTTTTGGTCAATAGGAACCAAATCACAAAAACTGCAATAATGGCAAAGAAAATACCAATATTCATACGTGAGTTATCTGTCAATGCACGGAGCCACTCTGTTTGGTAAGAGGCATTTGCTGACACGTTAACTGTTGAGTCTGTATTCTTCATCAAACTATCTGCAAATACATCACGAATGATATAGTTACATGAATAGAGTAAGATGTAGTTCATCATAATCGTAACGATAACTTCACTTGTTCCCAAATAGGCACGTAGAATACCTGGAATAGCTCCAGCAATACCGCCTGCCAACATAGCAATCAAGACTGTTCCCAAAATCAAAACTGGACGTGGTAAGTCAGGATTCGCCAAGGCAAACCATCCAGCAAAAACCCAACCAACATAGGCCTGACCAGACAAACCAACGTTGAAGAAACCTGCACGACTAGCTACTGCGAAACCGAGAGCAGTGAAAACAAGTGGTGCCATTGCACGGAAAATTTCACCAATTGATTTGATATTACCAAAAGCTGAATAGAATAACTCTTCATAGCCCCAAATTGGATCGTAGCCAAAAACAAGCATGACAACCGCTCCAAGTAGGATACCACTGACCACAGCCATTAATGGAAGGGCCAAATTCTTATATTTATTAAGCATGTTCTTCTCCCTTCTCAATATGTCCACCTGCCATCAAGACACCTAACTCTTGTTTATTGGTCTTAGCAGGTTCAACAATACCATGGATGACACCATCATGGATAACAGCAATTCTATCTGATACATCCAAAATTTCATCCAATTCGAAGCTGACAACAAGAACAGCCTTACCCTTATCACGTTCTGCAATGAGACGCTTACGAATATACTCAATAGCACCAACGTCCAAACCGCGTGTTGGTTGGCTAACAATGAAAAGGTCTGGGTTGCGATCGATTTCACGCGCGATAATAGCCTTTTGCTGGTTACCGCCTGAAAGAGCCTTGATTGGGACGAGTTCACTCGCCCCACGAACGTCAAATTCTTCCATTAACGCGCGTGCTTTTTCATTAATGACATTATAGTTCAAGATACCATTTTTTGAAATCGGTTCTTTATAGTAAGTTTGAAGCGCAAAGTTCTCAGCAACAGTCATCGGAAGAACGAGTCCATCACGATGACGATCTTCGGGAACGTGGCTCACTTGCATTTCTGTAATTTTACGTGGAGTTTTACCAACTACTTCCTCACCTTTGATAGTGATTGAGCCAGATTTTACCTTACGCAAACCAGTGATTGCCTGAATCAACTCACTTTGACCGTTTCCGTCGATACCGGCAATACCAACAACCTCACCTGCTCGAACATCAAGCGACAAGCCCTTAACTGCTGGAATACCACGGTTTTCATTGACAACCAAATCCTTAATTGACAAAATGACTTCTTTAGGACTCGCTTCAACTTTCTCTGTTTTAAAGGAAACGGAACGTCCAACCATCCACTCAGCCAAATCTTGGTTTGTTGCTCCTTCAACGGCAACTGTTTCGATTGATTTACCTCGACGAATAACTGTTACACTATCGGCAACTGCACGAATTTCATCCAATTTGTGCGTAATCAAAATAATAGATTTACCTTCTTCAACCAAGGCTTTCATAATTTTCAAGAGCTCTGCAATTTCCGCCGGGGTCAATACAGCTGTCGGCTCATCAAAAATTAAAAGGTCTGCTCCACGGTAAAGTGTTTTAAGGATTTCTACACGTTGCTGTGCACCTACAGAAATATCTGCAACCTTTGCAGTTGGATCAACTTCAAGACCATATTTAGCAGAAAGTTCTTTAATTTCTGCGATAGCTTTTTTAAGGTCAATCACGCCACCTTTGGTGGTTTCAGAACCAAGAATGATGTTCTCAGCAACTGTGAAAGCATCAACCAACATAAAATGTTGGTGCACCATACCAATCCCCAATTGGGCTGCTTTGGATGGAGAGTCAATCTTCACGGATTGACCGTTGATAACAATTTCACCGCTTGTAGGTTCCAACAAGCCAGCAAGCATGTTCATCAGAGTAGATTTACCCGCACCATTCTCACCAAGAAGGGCATGGATTTCACCACGTCTGACATTCAAATTGATGTGGTCATTTGCTACAAATTCACCAAATATCTTAGTAATATTGCGCATTTCAATGACATAATCCTTAGTCATAATCTATTATCCTTTCTGACTATAGCCTTCTGAAAATTCTTCAGTACTACTTTAGTACCTTAAAATTCTTCATCAACTATACCATTTTTGTCAGTAAAACCTACCATAGCTGATAGGCTTTACTGAGAAAAATCTCAGCCCGAAAACGGCGACCCCGTCGGGTCGCCGAATCGGAATTGTCGAAAAGAAATTCATTAAGGTTTTTCAGGAACTTCTACTTTGCCATCCAAGATAGCTTGCTTAGCATCTGCAACTGCTTTAGAAGCATCTTCTGAAAGGTTAGTTTCTGCCAATTCAACACCTTTATCTTTCAATGAGAATTGAAGTACTTGACCACCAGGGAATTCACCTGCGACAGCTTTAGTTGCAATATCTTTAACTGAAGTACCAACTTGTTTCAATGTTGAAGCCAATACAAAGTTAGAAGACTTACCATCTTTAGAAGTGTATTCACCTTCTGCTGATTGGTCACGGTCAACACCGATTACCCAAACTTTATCTGCTTCATTACGAGTTTCATTTTCTGCTTTAGCAGCAGCAAATACACCGTTACCAGTACCACCAGAAGCGTGGAAGATAACATCTGCACCTGCAGCATATTGAGCAGCTGCAAGAGTTTGACCTTTAGCAGCATCACCAAATGAACCTGCATAGTCAACTGTAATCTTGATGTCTTTGTTTACAGACTTAGCACCCGCAACGAAACCAGCTTCAAAGCGATCGATGATGACACCTTCCATACCACCGATGAAACCTACGTGGTTTGTTTTAGTTGACTTAGCTGCAGCAACACCAGCAAGATATGATGCTTCATGGTCTGCGAAACCTACGCTAACTACGTTGTCTTGATCTGGAACAACACTATCCACGATTACATAGTGTGTATCAGGATTATTTGGTGCAACCTCAGCAATCGCACTCTCCAAGGCAAAACCAATACCGAACACAAGGTTGTAACCACCAGCAACAGCTGAATCAAGGTTTGTAATGTATTCTGATTCATTAGCTGATTGGAAGTAATCGTAGCCATTACCTTTAGAAAGACCAGCTGCATTACCCCATTCTTGAAGACCTTCCCATGCAGATTGGTTGAATGAACGGTCATCAACACCACCAATGTCAGTAACGATAGCAGCTTTCACAGATGTGTCCGCTGATGAAGATGCTTCTGAGCTACTGCTTTTTGAAGCACGGTTACCACATGCAGCCAAAGATACAGCCGCAACAGCTGCTAGACCAAGTCCAACAAGTTTCTTGTTCATTTCTGAACCCTCCTAAAAATCTTTTTGCAACTACATTGTTGCAGAGTAATATTGCTACAGTCAAATGACTGTCATACAGACTAGGTTAAGTCTGTAAAGGAATATGGAAGTAATTCCCCGACTGTCATCTCGACTGTCGATTTATCTTTAGCGACCAAGGTCACTTTTAAATCCTTATCAAAAAATTCTGCCATAACTTGGCGACAAGCTCCACAAGGAGATATTGGCTTTTCTGTTTCACCATAAATAATGATTTCAGAAAAATCTTTCACTCCTTCAGAAATGGCCTTGAAAATAGCTGTCCTTTCAGCGCAATTGGTCAAACCAAAGCTCGCATTTTCAATGTTTACACCCGTAAATATTTCCCCTGTCTTAGCTACAAGAACTGCACTAACTGGAAACTTTGAGTACGGTACGTATGCTTTTTGACTGTTTTTTACAGCTAATTCAATTAAATCAATAGTCTCCATCCGCCTGTGCTCCATTCATGATTGCAACGCCAGAAGATGCACCGATACGGCTAGCCCCAGCATCGATAAAGGCAATGGCATCTTCATAGGAACGAGCTCCACCAGAAGCTTTAACACCCATCTCAGCACCAACTGTTTTTCTCATAAGGGCGACATCTTCAACAGTTGCACCACCAGTTGAGAAACCAGTTGACGTCTTGACGAAATCTGCACCTGCTTGTTTTGATAGTTCACAAGCTTTTACTTTCTCTTCATCTGTTAGAAGGCAAGTTTCGATAATCACTTTTACAAGCTTATCACCACTTGCATCGACAACTGCTTTAATATCTTCTAAAACAAGGTCATAGTTTTTATCTTTCAAGGCACCGATATTGATGACCATGTCGATTTCGTCAGCACCATTTTCAATAGCATCTTTGGTCTCAAAGGCTTTGACAGCTGGTGTATTAGCTCCTAGAGGAAAACCGATAACAGTACATACCTTAACATCTGTACCTTTCAAGCCTTCTGCAACAAATGATACCCAGGTTGGGTTGATGCAAACACTTGCAAAGTCATATTCTTTAGCTTCTTCTAGCACCTTTGCAACTTGTTCTTTTGTAGTTTCAGGTTTAAGAACTGTATGATCGATGAATTTATTTAATTTCATTATTTTCTCCGTACATTACGAAATAATCTCAATGATTTCTTTCGTTTTTACACTATCTTTATCTATTTTAACATTTTTCTTGAAATTTGTAAGCATATTTTCCGAAATATTTTCATTTGCGTAAATTGTTGCTACGGTTTCTCCTTTGGAAACTGGCTCACCAACTTTCTTATGGAAAACAATTCCGGTCTCGTAATCCAAATCGTCTGTTTTTACAGCCCGACCTGCTCCAATTCTCATAGCGAATAAACCAAATTCCAAGGCTGGCAAACCAACAATGTAGCCATCTTCATCCGCTAAGACAGAAACTTGATGTGAAACCTCGACTGGACGATATAAGTCTTCTAAATCACCACCCTGAGCTATAACCATCTCTTCAAATTTCTTGAGGGCAGCTCCGTTTTCGATATGTTGGCGAACTTCTTCCACTGTCTTTTCAACATTTGCCAAACCAAGCATGATTTGAGCCAATTCACAGATGAATTCTGTCACATCTTCTCTGCCATTGCCCTTAAGAATGTCGATAGCTTCTAGAATTTCCAAACGGTTACCGATGGAAGTACCTACCGGTTGGGACATGTCTGTCAAGACCGCTACTGTCTTGCGACCGACAGCTTTCCCAAGGTCGACCATTGTTCGAGCAAGAACACGCGCATCTTCGATATTTTTCATGAAGGCACCTTCGCCAACCGTTACATCAAGAAGGATGGCGTCCGCACCAGCCGCAATCTTTTTAGACATAACCGAACTTGCAATCAGCGGAATGATATCCACAGTGGCAGTCACATCACGCAGGGCATAAAGCAATTTATCAGCCTTCACTAAATTGTCCGATTGACCAATAACTGCCACACCTGTTTCCTGAACTTGCTTGATAAAGTCTTCTTGACTCACTTCGATTTGGTAGCCTTTGATTGATTCTAGTTTATCAAGTGTACCACCCGTATGCCCCAAACCTCGACCACTCATCTTGGCAACAGGAACACCAAAACTTGCCACAAGCGGTGCTAAAATCAAGGTAACCTTGTCACCTACACCACCTGTAGAATGCTTATCTACCTTGATACCTGAAATAGCAGACAAATCAATCTGCTCCCCAGAACCTACCATGGCCATGGTCAAGTCCGAGATTTCTCTTGTAGACATTCCTTTAAAGTAAATCGCCATTGCCAAGGCAGACATCTGATAATCCGGAACACTGCCGTCAACATAGCCATCAATCAGCCATTGGATTTCTTCTGTAGACAACTCCAAACCGTCACGTTTTTTCTGAATTAAATCAACTGTTCTCATTCTTTCACACTTTCAAGGATGTAATAACCCTTATCTTTTTTTAGAATTTGGCAATTTCCAAATACTTCTTCCATACGTTTCTTTGCACTAGGTGCGCCTTGCTTTTTCTGAATGACAATTGTCAAGCTACCCCCTGTATTCAAATGGTCTTTCGCTCCTGTTATCACCTCATGAACGACAGACTTACCTGCTCGTATTGGTGGATTTGAAATGACATAGTCGAATGTTCCTTCAACCGCTTCATAGACATCTGATTGGAAAATAGTCGCTGATATACCGTTTTTCTCTGCATTTTTCTCAGCCAACTCTAAAGCTCTGCTATTGACATCAATCATCGTAACATCTAAATCATAGACTTTTGCTAGGGTCAATCCCAGAGGACCGTAGCCACAACCAACATCCAAAAGCGTTTTCCCGTTTGCTAAATCAAGGGTCTTTAAAAGCACCTGACTTCCATAATCAACCATCTTCTTGCTAAAAACACCTGCATCTGTCATGAAAGACATTGGGGTGTCTAGTAAGTTTACGTGGATTTCATGAATATCATGTGCTACTGTAGGATTTTTTTCATAATACATATTGGACATGTACTTATTATAACATTTCCTAAAAACGTTTTCAAGAGTTTTTCTTACATGAAAAATATGATAAAATGAAATTGATATTGAAACGCTTACCTATAGGAAGAATTATGTATGAAAAATGAATTTTTAAATTTTGAACAAATTGACCGAGCCACTTGGCAACAACTACATCGTAAAACTACCATTCCACTTAGTCAAAGCGAACTAAATTCTATTAAAAGTTTTAACGACCGCATCCAATTACATGAGGTTTCTGACATCTATCTTCCTTTGGTTAATCTTATCCATATCTATCGGAAAGCACGCAAAGACTTAAATTTTACGAAGAGTTTATTTCTACAGAAAACTATCAAGCCTCAACCATTTATCATTGGCGTTTCTGGAAGTGTTGCTGTCGGCAAATCAACAACTAGTAGATTGCTGCAAATTCTTATCGCTCGGACATTTAAACACGCCAAGGTTGAATTAGTGACAACTGATGGATTTCTCCATCCAAATGCGGTTTTAGAAGAACGGCAACTGTTAAATAAAAAGGGGTTTCCTGAGTCCTATGACATGGAGAAATTGATTGATTTCCTTGATAAGATAAAAAACGGCTACGACTGCCAAATTCCTGTCTATTCACATGAAATCTATGATATTGTCCCCAACAAAACTCAGGAGATTAAGTCTCCAGATTTCTTGATTGTTGAAGGAATCAATGTATTTCAAAATCCACAAAACCAGCGCCTCTATGTCAGCGATTATTTTGACTTGTCTATATACGTTGACGCCGATGTGGAACATATTGAAACCTGGTACTTGGAACGATTCCAAAAATTGCTGACATTAGCAAAGAATGACCCGAATAACTACTACCATCGTTTTACTCGAATGACCTATCCAGAAATTATTGCCATTGCTCAAAATACTTGGAAAAATATCAATCTAGCTAACTTGGAAAAGTTCATCGAACCTACACGAAATAGGGCTGATATTATTCTCCACAAGGCAGACAACCACGAAATTGATAAAATTTATCTAAAAAAATAAATTTCACTTGTCAAAAATACTCTTTTCAGATATAATGGTATAGTTAGTACAAGAAAGGGTGGAGGTGAAACCATTGGCAAACATTAAGTCAGCTATCAAACGCGCTGAATTGAACGTTAAACAAAACGAGAAAAACTCAGCACAAAAATCAGCTATGCGTACTGCAATCAAAGCATTTGAAGCTAACCCATCTGAAGAGCTTTTCCGTGCTGCTAGTTCAGCAATCGATAAAGCAGAAACTAAAGGTTTGATTCACAAAAACAAAGCAAGCCGCGACAAAGCACGTCTTGCATCAAAACTTGCTTAATTAAAAGAGAAACCTTTGGGTTTCCTTTTTTTATTTTTTCCATCGGACAAAGTGGAACAGTTTTCCCCTCGATGAATAACATCATTAACTCGTCAACCACAAAGCCCTCACTAAAATTATACACCTAGTGAGGGCTTTATGTTTGTTTTCATTGAGGGCGGAGCCACCATGGATGTCTTTCCCACTCCCTATTTTTTATTATTAGGGAAGAACACGCTCCTAGAGATTCAAACTAATTCCTTAAAACCAATCTGCCAGTTCAAATGTATAGGTTTGGTCATTATAATAGTACTGATACTCTCCTACATCGCCCAAAGCCTGAAAAATAGCATTATTTTCAGTAGAGACCAATGTAATCATTTGTTGCATTGCTTCGGCTGTTCCGAATTGCAAGACTACTTTATCCGTACCTTGTAGTCGCTGATCAGTGATGGACTGTAAAACTGCAGCTTCATCAAAGCTTGTGAAATAGACTCCCTTTTGAACATAGTAATTCAATGAATTATCTGTGCACTTTGGATAAGTCAATGCTCTAGGTTCATAATACTGTTCTTCTCCCCAGTAGTCGAGGAGGTCGGTATCAGCAATTCTACTTCTCTCTAAGATTTCATCAGGGACACATAGATAATCGTATGAAATATCTGTATGCGCTTCTCCACTTATAGCTTGATCAAAAACTGGGTCTCCCCAAGTCGTATCAACACCATAGTATTGTCCATTTATCTTGACTAGATTCCAAGCATGCCCAAACTCACCGTTTTGCCCATTTTTTGCAATCCCTGTGACATAGATACAATCAATGCCTGCTTTTTTACATAGATATTGGAAGGTGCGACTATAGCCAGCACAAACTGATTTCTTATCTAAGAGTACACTGGTAATTCCTTGGCTTCTCCATGTGACAGAGTTGGTCTGTAGGGCTTCAAGGTCGTAATCCGTTTGCTTTATAATCACCTCGTAAAAATATTTAACCTTCTCATAGTCCGACCCTGTTGGTGCCTGAGCAAGTATCTTATTCACTTCCTCTTCTATTTTATTTCGTGTCGGAGATAAATCAGTCGGATACGCTGGCTCTTCTAAATCCAATATATCAACTCCGCCAGTCATTGCCGCTTCATCTGTTAGCCAGAAAAATTCTGGATAATCGTGAGCGACAGAAAAATAGACGCGCGAATATATTTCATCGTTAACAGAATCAATATCAATCACTTGCATCCGCTTGCTGAGTCCATTAACAAATTGGAGATAGACACGACGTTCCTTATCAGTATCCAATTGTTGGTAGTAGAAATTTCCTTGAACCTCTTCTTTTAATGCTGTTAATTCTGCTTCTAGTTGCTTTTTTTCTTTAGAAAATTCAATTTTAGCTGCTTCCAAACGTTCACTCAGCTCTTGTCCTCCTCCTGAACAAGCAGAAAGGACTGTCGCCGACAATAATATGGTTAAAACGCCACGAGAAACTTTCCTCATATTTACCTCCATTCTTGTTTAATACTCAATAAAAATCAAAAATAGCAAGTCTAAGCTACTTATAACATGTGAAACCTTAATTTATAAGTTTGAGTTGAGGACTGTGGATTTCAAGTAGCTGTTTTCTTCTAAAAAAATAACAAAATCGAAACGCTCCATATCCACTTTGAGTGGTAGGTGGCTATTTTTGATTTTAAATGAGTATAAGTATAACATAATTAGGAGGCTTCTGACGAACTACACAAAAAAATTAGACTAGAATTTTCCTAGCCTAATAATATTGTTTTATTTAGGTAATCCTACCTCAAAAATAGTTCCTTTCGGTTGGTTATCTCTAACAGAGATTTTCCCACCTAGTGTCTTGATAATTTGCTGAGCCAGCGATAATCCTAGACCGAAACCACCTTTTTGACGTGTTCTGGCCTTATCAACTCGATAAAAGCGATCAAAGATTTTCTTCTTATCGGCATCGCTGATTCCCAAACCATTGTCGGCAACTGTGAAGTAGACAGATTTATCCTTGATATTAGCTGTAATTTGAATTCTGCCATCATCGTCGGTATACTTCATGGCATTGTCAAATAAAATGGTAAGCAACTGTTTAATCAGGACCTTATCTGTTCGAATCGGCTGATGAATCAAATTATTAACTGCTAGTATTTTTCCATTCTCTTCGGCAATCATAAGGTAATTAGCAAAGATTTCATCAAAATAGTTCGGTTGGACATCGATCATATCGACTTTTAAGCCATCATCACGACGAGCCAAATTGAGCAGGTTCGTTGTCAATAATCGCATATTTCGGACTTCTTCCAAGCTAGACCCGATGCTTTCACTACTCTCTAAAATCGTCGCTTCGGGATGGCGAAACAGGCTCTCCAAACGATTTTGGAGAACAGCCAACGGCGTACGCAACTCATGACTAGCATTTTCGACAAAGTCCTTTTGTTTTTGATAGCTGATTAGAATTGGACGCATGCTAAGATTTGATAGGTAAATGCTGGCCAAGATAGAAATGAGCCAAGCTGATACCATAACAATAGCAACTGTCGATTCATAGCTCTCAATGGAAGATTTAATTTGGCTGACATTCACCAAAATTGTCGCATATTTTATATCATAGGACGAATAATAACCTAGTTCATCTGTAGCCAGCCCAATCGTTATATAGCGATAATCTTCAGACATACCGAAGCTTGATTCAACCGTTGCTTCCTTAATTTCACCCAATTTTTCCTTATCTAACGGTAGATCGGCCAAACCAGTAAAAGTATCCGGATTGACCATTTCTCCACTTTTACTATAGAGTAAGACATGAGTATTGATACCTAATCTCAGCTGTTCTCCAGCTCTAGTATTTTTTTGATTTTTAGGAACAGGCATGCTATCTGAACTAGAGTTCGTAGTTTCTTCACCAGTTGGACTATCTTGAAGGATAAATACAGAATTGGGCTCATAGGTTCTTGCAATTGCAAAACCAACAGCCATCGCTGGTTCTTCCTTAATCCGTTTCAAGGTATTATCGGAATTTTGATACATAGTCGAACGCATTAATTGAAAAATGATAGCTGTCATCAAGCCAAAAATCAGGGTAAATACTGCAAAATAACGGATAAAGAAGGAAAATTTATCCGTGTACATTAATTTTTTAAATCGCTTAGGCATTTTTTAGAATGTATCCGACACTACGCAGGGTTTGAAGATTTTCCCCAAAAGTCGTTCCTTTCAACTTTTTCCTAATTTTAGAAACATATACTTCTACTACTGAAATTGTAGTATCACTGTCAAAGCCCCAAATACGGTCAAAAATTTGTGTTTTTGGCAAAATAACATTTTGGTTTTGCAAGAAATAAACTAGTAGGTCAAATTCTTTTCCTAGCAGTTCAACTTCTTCGCCATTTACCATCGTCATATTTGTAGATAGGTCAACTGTCACATCTCCAAAGGTTAGTGTGTTTTCATTAAACTTACCCGCTCGTTTTAATAGAGCTTGAATTCGCATCTTCAATTCTTCTAAATAAAACGGTTTTGTCAAGTAGTCATCAGCCCCCAATTCAAAACCATGGCCTTTATCCTCTAGACTTTCCTTGGCTGTTGTAATCAGAACAGGTGTCGTAACACCTTTTTCACGTAACTCTTTCAAAACTTGGAAGCCATCTTTTTCAGGCAACATCAAATCCAAAAGAATCAAATCATAAACGCCTGTTTCCGCCTCATAAACGCCCTCTTCACCATCAAAAACCTGCATAACATCCGCAAAATCATCTAAGAAATCGAAAACAGAATTTGATAGGCTTAAATCATCTTCCACTAACAATATTTTAATCATCATATACTCCTTACGTTTCGGTTTAATAAACAAACCAAAGACCTAGGCACAGGGCATGGTCTTTAATAGAAATGGTTAGATAAAGCCCCACGTGACCATCTTAAAAATGAATGATCGGGTAGGCTTTATCTGACTATTTATTGATACGTGTTCATTATATCATGGAACAAGTAGAAACCAAAATCTCAATGTTTATTGATTAGAAGAACTACTATCCCCTGAAATTTGATCTTTAATTTCTTGATTCCTCTCTTTTAAAGCATTCACTTCATCAGAAGAAGTACTCGAGTTTGACTGGGTTGCTCCACTTGTTGCATCAGGAGGGGTTGTACCTTGTCCTGGTGGCATACCTTTGGGAGCTCCACCCTGTCCTGGCAACATGCCTTGAGGTGCTCCACCCTGTCCTGGTGGCATGTCTTGGGTAGCTACTTGTCCACTCTTAGCTACGGAACCATTTTGCGCCAAAGTTGCCTGACTTTGTGTTGAAACTCCTGCTGAGCTTTTAGAAATACTCATTCCCCCTGCAAAGCCCAAGGTAGCAGCTGAAATAGCAACAGCAGCTAGTACTGTTTTTGACTGTGACTTAAATTGATTAATAAATGACATAAAATTCCCCTTTTCAATAGAATATTATCAGAATGAGCCCTGCTAAATAACTCCTCTTTACCTGATGATAATAGTATAGTATTAAAAACTTAAACCAAGCTAAAGAAGTTCAGCATTTTTATAAAGGTTTATTACATAAAAAAGAAGCCCTCTCGGACTTCTGAATTACAACTCTGTAATATCACCTGTGCGTAGATAAACAACCCACTCACAAATATTTTTAGCATAATCACCGACACGTTCCAAATAAGTCAACACTTGGAAATAGTCACGACCAGCAACCAAAGAATCTGGATTCTTTTTGATTTCTTCTGTAGTTAATTCTTGGATACTTGAATAAAACTCATTAACAACCTCATCACGAGCAGCTACTTCATATGCGACTTCCATATCCGCATCACCAAGATAAAGCTCCAAAGTTTCTTCAACAAGTTTTCGAACTTCGCGCCCCATCTTCTTCACTTCATCTTCTACTACTGGAATACGGACTTCGCCTTTCATACGAATAGCAGCTTTTGCGATCGAAACTGCGTGGTCTCCCATACGTTCCAAGTCACTTGTTGCTTTCAAGACAGTGATTACACGACGTAAATCTGTAGAAACTGGCTGTTGCAATGCAATAATCTCTAAAGATTTCTTTTCAAGTTTAATTTCAAAATCATTAATTTTCTTATCGGCTTCGATCACTTCTTTCGCCAATTCACGATCATGAGTTGTAAAGGCACGAACAGCATTATTAATTTGAGCCAAAACTTCATTTCCCATCGCGTAAAATTGGTTGTGGAGTTTTCCTAATTCTTCTTCAAACTGCGCTCTTAACATATAAACCTCTTTTCTTTTTAACAGGATTAACCAAACTTACCTGTAATATAATCTTCTGTCTCTTTGTTTACCGGGTTCATGAACATTTCTTTAGTAGAATTGTATTCGATTAAATCTCCATCTAAGAAGAAACCTGTTCTATCTGAAATACGAGACGCTTGTTGCATAGATCGTGTTACCAAAACCATGGTGTACTTGTCCTTTAAACCATACAAGGTATCTTCAATCTTACCAGCTGAGATAGGGTCAAGGGCTGATGTTGGCTCATCCAACAAGATAATCTTTGGACTGGTCGCCAATACACGTGCCACACAGACACGTTGTTGCTGACCACCAGACAAACCAACTGCTGAATCGTGTAAACGATCCTTAACCTCGTTCCAAATAGAAGCACCAATCAAGGCACGCTCTACAGTCTCATCAAGAAGTTGCTTGTCCTTAATACCATTGATACGAAGACCGTAGACAACATTTTCATAGATAGACATAGGGAATGGGTTTGGTTGCTGAAAGACCATCCCGATTTCCTTACGAAGGTCTACAGTATCCGTACGAGGACTGTAAATATTTTTACCATTGTAATCAATAGCACCAGTCAAGGTTACTTCTGGGTTCAAATCACCCATACGGTTAATCGCACGCAAGAGCGTTGACTTACCAGAACCTGACGGACCAATCAAGGCTGTAATTTCATTTGGATAGAAATCAATTGAAACACTATTCAAAGCCTTTTTCTTATTGTAGTAAACAGACAAATCTTTTACTTGTAAAATAGGTGATGTCATTGTTTCCCTTTCTATCCAAAGTGTCCTGAAACGTAATCGTTAGTAGACTTGAGTTTGGCATTTTGGAAGATATTTGCTGTTTTATCGTACTCGATTAAGTCACCAAGATAGAAGAAAGCTGTGTAATCACTTGCACGGGCTGCCTGTTGCATGTTGTGCGTAACGATGATAATCGTGTAATCTTTCTTCAACTCAAACATGGTTTCTTCCAACTGCATAGTTGCAATTGGGTCCAAGGCTGAGGCTGGTTCATCCATGAGCAAGATTTGTGGCTTAACGGAGATAGCACGTGCGATACACAAACGTTGCTGTTGTCCACCAGACAAGGTAAAGGCTGACTTATGCAAATCGTCTTTTACCTGATCCCAAAGTGCTGCTTGTCTCAGTGAGGTTTCAACAATCTCATCCAAGACTTCCTTATCTTTTACACCTGCACGCTCATGAGCAAAAGTAATATTGCGATAAATTGATTTTGCAAATGGGTTAGGACGTTGGAAAACCATTCCGATATGCTTACGAATTTCGTAAACGTTCATATCTGGTCTGTTGATGTCAATTCCTTCGTAGAGGATTTGGCCTGTTACCTTAGCAATATCGATCGTATCATTCATACGATTGAGACTGCGAAGATAGGTTGATTTACCACAGCCTGAAGGACCAATCAAGGCTGTAATTTTATTTTTCTCGAACTGCATATCAATGCCCTTGATGGCTTCATTTTTACCATAGTAAACATGAACATCTTTTGTTGAAAGGGCGATTTTTTCCTCTGGGAAAGTGATGATATGGCGTTCATTCCAGTTGTAATCTGCCATTTTTTCTCCTTAAAAGTCAGACTTCTAGGCTGCTGAAGTCATTTTCGCATGAAGTTTCTTACCGATATAACGGGCAGAAAGGTTGAAAATCAAGATGAAGACCAAGAGGATTGCTGCTGAACCAGCGGAAACTTGGGTTGCATCTGGAATTGTACCTTCACTGTTTACCTTCCAAATGTGAACCGCGAGGGTTTCTGATTGACGGAAGATAGAGATTGGACTTGTAACGCTCAAAGGATTCCAGTTTGACCAGTCAAGTGCCGGTGCTGATTGACCTGCTGTATAGATAAGGGCCGCTGCTTCACCAAAGATACGACCAGATGCCAAGACGATACCTGTGACAATCCCTGGAAGGGCTTCTGGAATGACCACGTGAAGGACTGTTTCCCAACGTGACAAGCCAAGTGCCAAACCTGCCTCGCGTTGCGTATGGTGAACGTGGCGAAGGCTGTCTTCTACGTTACGTGTCATCTGTGGCAAGTTAAAGACCGTGAGTGCTAAGGCACCTGATAAGATTGAGAATCCATACTCAAACTGAACAACGAAAATCAAGTAACCAAACAAACCAACGACAACGGATGGCAGGGATGACAAAATCTCAATACAGGTACGGATAAAGTTCGTCAATGGACCTTTTTTAGCATATTCCGCCAAATAAATACCTGCACCGGTTGACAAGGGAACAGAAATTAAGAGCGTTACAACCAATAGGAAGAATGAGTTGTAGAGCTGAATTCCAATACCACCACCAGCTTTGTAAGATGAAGATTTACTTGTCAAAAAATCCCAGCTTACATGTGGCAGACCACGTAGCAAGATGTAAAGAATCAGTGACGTCAAGATAACGACAATCACACCAGCGATTGAGTAAAGAATACCAGTCGCCAATTTATCAAATTTTTTAGCGTGCATAGTTTTTCTTACCCTCTCTCGTAATAAATTTCATAATCATGTTAAAGATAAGGCTCATCAAGAGCAAGACTAGGGCCAAGGACCATAGGACGTTGTTCTGAACAGTTCCCATAACCGTATTACCGATACCCATTGTCAAAACAGAAGTCAAAGTCGCTGCTGGCGTTGTCAAGGAAGTCGGGATAACCGCAGAGTTACCAACCACCATCTGAATCGCCAAGGCTTCACCAAAGGCACGCGCCATACCAAAGATAACGGCCGTAAAAATACCTGGCTTAGCTGCGTTCAAAATAACACGCCAAATCGTCTGCCAGCGAGTGGCTCCCATAGCCAAACTTGCTTCGCGGTAGTGACGAGGTACTGCACGCAAACTGTCAACCGTCATAAAGGTTACTGTTGGCAAAATCATAACGAAAAGTACAAATACACCCGACAAGATACCGAAACCTGTTCCACCGAAGATTGAACGTACAAATGGTACAACTACTTGCAAACCAATGAAACCATATACAACCGATGGAATACCAACCAAAAGTTCGATAACAGGTTGTAAGATTTTTGCACCACGTTTTGGTGATATTTCTGTCATGAAGACCGCTGCACCGATTGCGATAGGGGTCGCAACAACAGCTGACAGAATCGTAACAATGAAAGAACCTGAAATCATTGGCAGGGCACCAAATATTTTCGAGCTTGGTTCCCACTTACTTCCAAATAAGAAATCAGTGATGCTCACACCGTCAACAAAGAAAGTCGATAATCCACGCTGCGCAACGAAAATCAAAATCATTGCAACAATAAAGACAATCAATGATAGACAAAGGAATGTAATTACCTTACCAAACTTCTCTAATCGAGAATTTTTAGATGGAGACGATAACTCTTTTGCTAGTTGTTCGTTTTTCATGCTTACTCCTTCTCAGTCACCGTGCCATCAGCACTTTTCACAACTTTCATATCGTTGATAGAAATGTATCCCATACTTTCAACGATACCATTTTGAACTTCATCTGACATCATGTATGTTAGAAACTCTTCTGTTAATTCAGTAGGCTCTCCCTTAGTGTACATATGCTCATATGACCAAATTGCCCAAGCATTGGAAGCAACGTTTTCAGCAGTTGGTTCAAAACCGTTTAGCTTAATTGTTTTAACGGAATCATCTATATAAGCAAATGATAGGTAGGAAATTGCACCTGGTGTCTGAGCAACAATAGATTTTACCATACCGTTAGAATCTTGTTCTTGACTCTGAGCTGCGGTTTGTCCATCCATGATAACACTATCAAAGGTCGCACGTGAACCTGAACTAGCTGCACGGTTGATGATAGAAATTGGCAAGTCTTTTCCACCAAGCTCCTTCCAGTTGGTAATTTCACCTGTGAAAATCTTACGAAGATCTTCTGTGGTAATATCCTCAACCGTCACTTTTTCATTGACAATAACGGCTAGACCCGCAACGGCAACCTGATGGTCTACCAATTTACTTGCGTCAATACCTTCTTTTTCCTCAGCGAACACGTCTGAGTTACCAATCTGAACTGCTCCAGACTGAACCTGTGACAAACCAGTACCAGAACCACCGCCCTGCACGTTTACAGATTTTCCGATATTAACACTACCGAATTCATCTGCTGCGGCCTCAACCAATGGTTGAAGGGCTGTCGATCCTACTGCAGTGATAGACTCTCCTCGATCAATCCATGAGGAACAACCTGAAAGAGCTATACTACTCAAAAGAAACAAAGCTGCAATTCCAAGCTTCTGCTTTTTTTTCATTTCGTTTTTTCCTTTACATTTTTCAGTGGAATCTCCAATAATTTACTCTGTATTTTACAAGGAATTTACAAGATATTTCCACTCATCCACTATATCATATAAAAAGACAAGTTGCAAAAAAAATCTGCTTATTTTCTTTTAAAATCTGAGACCTTTTGGAAAGGCATTCTTAAGGGTTCCAGACACAATTTTAGCAAATCCTAAACCGTTTCCTTGAACTGCTACCTGATACCAACCATTTGGCAAGTCTTTGGGTACTGCAACGGTTTGTCCAGCAACATAGGCCGGGAAATCTTCTAGGCTGATGTCAACTCGATTCTTGACTTCTGTGCTGTGAAGGGCCAAGCCAAAGGCAAAACTAGGTTCAAAGCGTTTTTTCTTGAAAGTTCCCAAATGAAGCCCATTGCGAGCAATCTTAACTTTTGACAAGTCTGGCAAACCATCTGGTAGGAGATAGAGATTATCGCCAAAAACCTGCAGTAAACCATCCAATTGAACCTTTAAATGCTTCTGTTCAAATTCTTTCCAGAGAGCTTGCTGTTCTCTATTCAAATTGGATTTTCCTGGTTTTAATTTTTTCTGACTGACTTCCCCTAGAAATCTAAATTTGGCAACGAACTGACCTTCTCCTGTAAAATGGTGGGGATACATACGAGCAACTTCTGGATAACCGACTCCTTCTACCATTCCATTGATTTTAGGAATGTCTATTAGTTCCAAATCATACTGTTCTAAGAGCCAAGTCACTACTTCTTCATTTTCCTCTGGTGACCAAGTGCAAGTAGAATAAATCAATTGACCACCTGGAGCCAACATGTTCAAGGCCGATTCTAAAATCTCTCTTTGTAAGCTTGCACATTGTGCTGGATAATGTTTGGACCAATATTGAATCGCTTCGGGGTCTTTTCGAAACATCCCTTCACCTGAACAGGGAGCATCTAGGACGATCATATCGAAATATCCTGGAAAGACCTTTTCCAAGCGGTCTGCTGATTCATTTGTTACAACAACATTCCTCGCTCCGAAACGCTCAATATTTTCAGCCAAGATTTTTGCTCGTTTGTTGGAAATTTCATTACTAACCAAGAGCCCCGTATTTTCTAAGTATGAAAGCAAGTGAGTAGACTTTCCTCCTGGCGCTGCTGCCAAGTCCAACACTTTCATCCCTTTTTCCGGAGCTGCAATCTGACCGACAACCTGTGCAGCTGGGTCTTGTGAGTAGACTAAGCCAGTTACATGTTCTGGAGACTTTCCTGAGACCTTACCATAGTATGACCAAGTCATATTAGGGATTGGTTGCTCAAAATCCAATTGGCTTTCTTTAAGAGGATTTGTGCGAAAGCCTGAGATTGGGTCTTGTTCGAAACTCTTAAAAAATGCTTGGGCTTCACTACCAAGCAAATGATTATATTTATCTATAAAATCCTGTGGCAATTGCATTAGAATATATACCCCTTCACTTCCTCAAGATGGGATTCTGATACTAGCATGACAAACTCTCGCTTATCATAGGCCAGACTCGGACCATCAAAACTTAACATGACTAAGCCTAAAGAGGAACCAATAATACTGGCTGCTGCGTAGTCCCATGGACACAGATAAGAAGCATAGGCAAATAATCTTCCTTCCAGAACGTGAGCAAAACCAATTCCAGCACTTCCTACAGATCTTGTACCTAAACTTTGATTTGCTAATTCTGCCACTCCATGTGCATTGGCTGCATACAACTGTGCATTGACTCCTATCAAACTCTGGCGAAGAGGGCGTAGCTCTGGTTTCTTTAAGCGTTCTTGATTGCAATAAACAGGGAATGAATCTCCTCCATGGAAAAGTTTGTCTCGCATGACATCATAAATGATACCGAACTTTCCTACTCCATTTTCAAAATAGGCAATCATAATGGCAAAATCAGTTTTCTGAGCAATAAAATTTGTGGTGCCATCAATTGGATCAATAACCCAAACATTTCCCTCATGAATAGAAGAAACGTCTCCACCTTCCTCACCTAAAATCCCATCACCTTGATAGCGAGATTGAATCTGTTGAGTCAGCATTTCTTGCACTTGTTTATCAAGGTGCGTTACCAAGTCTGTAAAGTCACCCTTTTCTTCAATCTGAAGATCATCATGTAGATGCTGTCGGAGAAAATTTCCAGCCTCCAGGACAATCGTTTGGGCAAAGTGATACTTAGTTTCCAAAACGAATAACTCCTTTCCCCTTATCTCGAGCAGCCTTAACAACTCGATAGGTTGAATAACCAGAAACTGCTTCAAAGTCACGATCAATTTGACGTTCCTGTCCCTTACTTTTAACAACATCTTTGAAGCTTTTATAACTAGCTAATATAGCTACCGCATCTGCTCCTTTTTCATAAGCTGCCTCCACCTGATTCAAAAAAGAAAGCACGGAGGAAATCTCCTCTGTGCTCCACGAAAAATCAAGTGGATATGAATAATTCTTGTTCATATCTTTTATCCTATTTCTGATCGTAATGTGGCATTTCTCAATTCTTGTTTGCGGTACTTGCGCGGAAGAAATGCACGAATTTCATCTTCGTTAAAACCAATCTGCATCCGCTTCTCATCCAAAATAATCGGACGCCGTAAGAGACTCGGATAGGTTTCGATTAACCCAATAAGCTGCTTCACAGAAAGCTCATCAACATCAATATCTAGTTTCTGAAAAATTTTTGAACGGGTAGAAATCAAATCATCTGTCCCATTTTCTGTCAATGCTAAAATGTTCTTCAATTCCTCAGTAGTTAGAGGGCTAGTCATAATATTGTGCTCAATAAAAGGGACTTCGTGACTTGTCAGCCAAGCACGAGCTTTACGACAACTGGTACAACTCGGTGACAAAAATAAAGTAATCATGTCTTCCATCCCCTCTAAAAACATTTTTCTTCTTACTATTATACTCTAACTTAAAAGAGTTTTCAATAGTAAATCTAATCGAATCATTCCCGTAGTTCGTATTTTATCCAATTTGTTACCGTCCAAAAGAAGATTCTAACGACTTTCCTTATCTCACAATTGGTCTACAATATTCGCTAGTGCCCTTTTTTCCAATAAAATGCAAA
>NZ_JAOTGJ010000015.1:0-43979 GCF_044427225.1 Streptococcus sp. 2022WUSS037
ATAACAGATGCTTCAGTAATACTGCCCGTTTTCTCACAGTATGCGAGAACTTTTTTACGAAAATCTAATGAATATGCCATAAATACATTATACCACAAATGTACTGTTTTTGTTTCATTTTACTATATTAATGTAATTATCAAGAAACGTTTCGTTACGAATTTGTAAACGTTTTCTTAATTATACCTTATTTACAAAAAAAAGACAAGCTAAGTTCCGTACAAATAGAACTTAGTTCGTCTTTCAAACGATTTCAGAATCTAAAATTACTTATTCAGCAATGAGGGTTTCCAAACCAACTTTCATCATATCCGTGAAAGTATTTTGACGCTCTTCTGCTGTGGTGTCTTCCTCTGGATTAACCAAGCTATCTGAAATCGTCATAATGGCAAGCGTTTGAACGCCAAACTTAGCACCTAGGTAATAAAGTGCAGCTGCTTCCATTTCTACAGCCTTGACACCTAGTTGACCTAATTCTAAGTTGCGACTAAACAATTTTGGAGAATAGAAACTATCTGATGATAAAACATTGCCAACATGCGTTGTCATGTTGAGTTCTTTGGCGATATGATAAGCCTTATCTAAAAGATCAAAATCAGCAATTTGTGGCAAATCGTACTCTGGCCAGTCAATATTGATCATACGAGAGTTGGTTGCAGCTGCCTGAGCCAAGACCAATTCACGGACATGGACATCCTCGTTCAAAGAACCTGCTGTTCCCACACGAATTAGTTTTTTCACACCATATTCGTTAATCAATTCATGGGCATAGATAGAGATGGATGGCATTCCCATACCTGTTCCCATGACAGAGACACGATGACCCTTGTAGGTACCTGTGTAGCCGAACATATTGCGAACTTCGTTGAAGCAAACAGCATCTTCAAGGAAGTTTTCAGCGATAAATTTAGCACGAAGTGGATCACCCGGAAGCAAAATCTTATCAGCGATTTCGCCTGGTTTTGCAGAAATATGAATAGACATGTAATATACCTCTTTGTTCTATTTTCAATTGCTTACAATTCAGCCAAGATAGCTTTGACCAAGCCCTTGAAGTTGCCCTTGATTTGCTCGGTTACTTCTACGACTTCTTCGTGGTTGAGTTCAGATTGGAAACCAGCCGCAAAGTTTGTGATAGCAGAAATACCCAAGACTTTCATACCTGAGTGAGCTGCCACGATAACTTCTGGCACAGTTGACATACCGACTGCATGGGCACCCATGGTCTTGAAGGCCAAGATTTCTGCAGGTGTTTCATAGGTAGGACCTGTCACACCGAGATAGACACCATCGTCCAACTTGATACCCAATTTTTCCGCAATGGCATGGGCTTTTTCACGGTATTCTTTAGTGTAAGCATTTGACATATCTGGGAAACGTGGACCAAATTCTTCCAAGTTTTCGCCAATCAATGGATTTTGGCCAGTCATGTTGATGTGGTCTGTAATGGCCATAAGGGTACCTGGACCGTAGCCGATACCACCTGCGGCATTTGTTACAATCACGCCTTCACAACCAAGAGCTTTCATAACACGGACTGGGAAGGTCACGACTTCCATTGGATTACCTTCATAGAAATGGAAACGACCTTGTAAAGCCAAAACCTTGCGACCTGCCAAATCACCGTAAACCAACTTACCAGCGTGACCTACAACTGTTGACTTGCCCCAGTTTGGAATGTCTGCATAATCGATTACGATAGCATTTTCTACTTCTTCCGCTAATTCGCCCAAACCTGAGCCCAAAATCAAACCAAATTCAGGCTTGACCAAGCCTTTTTCTTCTAAGAAAGCTTTTGTTTCATTGATTTTTGCAAGTAAACTCATATTTTCTCCTTTTACAAATAAGCTGACCAGTCATATTCTGGCATTTTTTCCTTGATGATGTCGAGGGGACGACAGAGAAAGGCTGTCTGTCCTCGCTCGATAATGGGACGGTTGAGAAGAGCAGAATCTTCCACTAAACGCTGAAAAAGTTCTTCTTCTGACAAACCTGCTCGCTCTTCTTCTGTCAACCGAATAACTGCTGAAGGCTGACTGCCCATTTTTTCCAAGAGTGCTGCCAATTCCTCTGCTGTCAGTGGATTTTCTAGATAATTAACCCACTTGACTTCCATATCCTGACTGGACAGCAATATTCTTAATTTTTTACACTTACTACAGTCAGGATTGTAATAGACCGTTAGCTTCTCCATTAAACCAATTGTGATAAGAAGCTCTCGCCAATCATGGCTTTTTCAACACCGAAGTTTTCCGCAACGGTTGCTGAAATGTCCGCAAAATGACCTACTGGCAAGACACCACTACCTTTGAAAGCCTTGCTGTATGCCAAGAGTGGCACATATTCGCGTGTGTGGTCTGTTCCAGCATAGGATGGATCATTGCCGTGGTCTGCAGTAATCAAGAGCAGGTCATCTTCACGCATATTGTCAATAATCTCTGGAATACGTGCATCAAACTCTTGCAAACAATCGCGGTAGCCTTCGATATTGCGACGGTGACCATACACAGCATCAAAGTCAACTAAGTTTGTGAAGGAGAAACCTTCCTCGAAGTCTGATAACTTCAGAGTATCAATCAACACATCGACACCGTGCATGTTGGACTTGGTGTGACCCATATCATTTGTAATACCTGAACCATTGAAAATATCACTGATTTTACCAACTGAGTAAGTTGGTACACCCGCATCTGCCAGTTTGTTGAGTACTGTTGCTTCAAATGGCGACACCGCATAGTCATGACGGTTGGCAGTCCGTGAGAAATTACCTGGCTCACCAACGTATGGACGGGCGATGATACGACCGAGCAATGCTGGACGTTCAAGGGTGATGGAACGAGCGTACTCACAGATACGATACAATTCATCCAGTGGAATAATGTCTTCGTGGGCTGCAATCTGAAGCACAGGGTCTGCGGAAGTATAGACGATTAACTCCCCTGTTTCCATTTGGCGAGGACCAAAGTCATCAATAACAGCTGTGCCAGAATAAGGCTTGTTCGCCTCGCGGATGATTTTACGGCCTGAGAATTCTTCGATTTTTGTTAAAATCTCCTCTGGGAAACCGTCCCAGAAAGTATCGAATGGCTCAGTGATGTTGAGCCCCATGATTTCCCAGTGACCTGTCATGGTGTCTTTTCCGAGTGATACTTCTTCCAATTTGGTCACGTATCCAGTTGGATTTTCTTCAGCAGCAACAGTCGCAAGGGCTGTGTCACGAGGGATATTGCCAAGACCGATTTTGGCCATGTTTGGCACAGCCAAACCAGCTTTTTCAGAGATGTGGCCGAGAGTATCAGATTCTGTATCTGCTACACCCGCATTGAAAAATTTATCTGAGTCTGGTGCTGCGCCGATTCCGACAGAGTCCATAACTACCAAGTGAACACGTTTAAATTTAGGCATAATTGTCTCCTTTATTTGAATAGTTAGATTCAACCAAAATCAACGTCCAACCAAGTTGCTAGACTGGAAATTATCGTTACCACATCTAAACATTTTAATGGGGTGCAATACTTATACAGTCACAGCTCTCGGTATCAAACTTCCTAACCATCAAAACTAGATACTGTTACTCGCTTCACTGCCTGCTGTTCAGCTATCGCTTTTTCAGTACCTATCGTCTGACTGCTACGAGGTAAGGGGATAGATTTTTGAAGAGTCTAAACGTTCGTGTTTTCATTATACCATAAAAAAGCCTCTCATTGTACCAAAATGAGAAGCGTTTTCAATTTATTTCTTTTCGATGATGTTCGGTCCTTCTGGTGTACCGACAATTACCTTGGAAATCAATCCAATAAAGAGACCGTGTTCTACAACACCGACGGTCCGATCCAATTCTTCCGCCAATGCATATGTGTCGTCTATTCTGCGCAAATCAAGGTCAATGATAAAGTTCTGCATATCCGTGATAAGTTTTTCTCCATTACGCATACGGAAACTTGGACGATACCCTTTTTTCTCAAATAATCGGAAAAGATTTTCCGCACCGTACTGCACGACTTCCACTGGCAACTTAAAGGCACCTAGGGTATCTACCACCTTAGACTCATCGACAATCCAGATGCAGTCCTTACTATTGACTGCGACCACTTTCTCCATGAGAAGCGCTGCACCACCGCCTTTAATCCCATTGAAGTCTCCATCAACCTCATCTGCTCCATCCACCGTCAAGTCCACATATTCGACTTCGTCGATATTTTTTAGGGGAATCCCAAGGGACGCAGCATGTTCTGCCGTAGCATGAGAGGTCGTTACGCCTGTGATCTGTAGCCCTTCTTCTGCAACCCGGCGGCCAATCTCCTGCACGAAATAGTATGCCGTCGAACCAGTTCCCAGCCCAACAATCATCCCGTCAGCCACAAATTCCGCCGCCTTAATCCCAACCTGCTCTTTTAGGTTTGTCATCTTTCTCTCCTTTGAAGTCATTCATGAAATAATTATACCACAGCTAAGACAGCTGTTCAAAATAACAACTCCAACTTCAGACGGCAAAGACTACAATATGTGGCATAGTGACTAATGCTGAAATTATTTTTCAATCATAAGACTTGGGAAAGAGGAGTCAATATCATGTTTTATCTGGTCAAGATTATCAACAAACTCTTTTACTTTTTGAATAATTTGAATGACAATTTCTTTTTCTACTGGATTTTTGATATTCTCAATTTCAGTATCTTCTGGAATTTGAAGAGTGGTAATATCTTCTATCTGATAAATGGCATTAAACAAATCCAATAGGTCATTCTTAGAAAGAGCTTCAGGTCTGACCTTCCTCTCGTTAATTATAAAATAACATCCCGAATCATTCGTTAAGATTTGCATATATTTCTCCTTTCTTAGTATAAGAATCCATTCCGGATTCCATTGCTTCAATAAATTTTTCGTAACTTTTTTCCTCAGTACCATTTATTGAATCTTTGATTTTACTGGAACTAAACTCCCCTGACATGATAGAGTAATTTCCGCTATTATCTTTTGAAGTGATTATCAAATAATCTGGTTCTAATAATGTACCCAACGTAGAATTATGTGTAATAACAACAACCATACTATTTCTTGCAAGTTGCTTCAATTCTTTATTCAACTCGTTTTTTATATAAGCATTATCTAATGATGATTCTGGCTCATCAATTAGAATAATTGGTTTATTTTTAGCTTCATTTAATCTTAACATCAGAGCAAAGCCTACAGCTTGACCACCTGAAGCCGGTACTCCTTCGGAGTCAAGAAGTTTAACTTCTTTTTGAAGTAAATATTCAGCAAAGTTAGCTTCATTATAGAATTTTTTCTGTTTCAACCTTTTTAAAAACGTTATAAAATCCTTTTCTCTATAGACTTTTATTAAATCATTATTTACAGCCTCTTGCGTTCCAATTTCTTTCTGAAACTGACTAGCATTCTTGTATGGAATAAGATTTACACATATTTGATAACCATGCAGACGCTCATTTTTAAGCGGAGTCTCAACTATGATTTGATTTAAAAAGCTATCAATTTTTTTCTCTAGTTGCAGCTTATGGATAATATTATTAATACTGCATTCCTGAACATTCGAAATTCCAGTTCTAGCTGTAACTGTAGATTTTACATCCTTCATTATCTCATTTATTTTTTGCTTAAGTTCATTATCCTTTCTATATTTTAGGTAAATATCCCTAAGTTCTGAATAAACTTCAATAAAGTCACTTTTCTTCTGAGAGTTTTTGTTTAGGAGGTTCCAGATTTCTTCATTCTCAATTACCTCTTTAATATTTGTAAGCGCACTTCTTATGTAATTAATATTAGACAGTTCAAATTCTGTTTCTTGAAATAACAAATATTTTTGGCTAGATTTACTTCTTGCCATTTCAGTAGCAAATCTTTTAACATCTACCAAAAAATTTTCAATATCATCAGTTTCCGTATAGGTATCTTGCAAATATGATTTAATTTTCGAGAATTCATTTGTATATTTTTCCTGCCATTTTGAAAATTCAATCGAACCTTGGTCTTTTCTTTGCTTCTCAATATACTCATCAGCTTTAGCGGTTTCAAATTGCTTTATTTCGTAGTATTCATCATCACTAAATTCCTTTATTTTATTGAGAAAATAAGTCTTTCCAGTTCCTCGTTTTCCAACTACCAAATTAAGTCCAGATGATATATTTACACCATCAATGTCGACAACATCTTTTAAATTTTCTTTATTTATGCTAACTTTACTCTTATCTCTCAAACATTTTTTTATATCTTCAAATTCGCAAGAATCAATCTGTAAATAAGTTTGCTTATTTTGTAATTTAGCTATATCATTTCGATTATCTGAATCTTGATTTGTTGCATGTGCATCACTGAATAAACAGGGCACTAAACTCTCTGGGTTATTTTTTGCAATATTAAATCTTAATTGATTAGGAACACCGCCAACACACACCAAGTTGCTAAAAATATTGGGAATTTCTTTTACTCCCTTACTTTTTCCGAGTTCAAAAATATAAATCCCTTGATCCCAACAAGGCAATTGTTCGCGTAACTGTTCGCTTGTTATACTATCTGATTGGGTTTGATGAATGTTAGATAACCACTCAGAAAATTGTGATAATACATCAATGCAATCACAAGGAAAAACTATGTTAACATGTCCTATATCCAAAGCAAGTTCAATTCCTGGATAAACTTTTACATTAGGTAGATATTCTGAAATTTCCTCAAAATTGTTTTTATCGAATAAGTCATGATTCGTTATAGCAATAGCATCCAATTTTGTCTTATCTACATATGCTTTAAGCCACTCAATCGAAAAGTTAAAGTACGAATCTTTTATACTTGGAACTGTATGAATATGAAAATCAATCCTTTTTACCATAATATCCTCCTACATTACAATTTACGTAACTCCTCCCTAACCTCATCCTTGCTTACCACCTCATTAAAGAACGGCAATCCGACAATACGATAGCGATCATCATCAACCAGTGTTCTCACCTCGTCTCGCTCGGAAATCTGACGCAAGAACTCTTGTTTCCAGCTTTCCTTGCTATTCTTGAAGGTGTTATCAGCATCCAAGAACTGACTTCCTTTCGGTTCAATGAAAATCTGCCAAGAAACATTTCCTGTATTTTTGTCGTTAGCAAACATGAGAAAGTCTGGTTCAAAGGCTTGCCCCTTGTCAAAACTATAAATCTTTACAGCTTTTTCATTTCGAAGCAGGTAAATATCCGTCCATTTTTCTTCAAGTTCAACCATTAAATCTTTAATCAGGCGAACGAGAAGTTTTTCCTCACTTGTGCCGAAGTTGTCATCGTAAGCGTACCAGTTTAGATTGTCTAAGTCTTCAAAATATTGCGTCTCAGCTGGATTTTTCTGTGATAAACCAAACTCTGCCTGACTTTGATGATTGATGGTATATTTTCGCAAGATATTATCTTCAAACAAGTCCTTTATTTTGTATTGTTCGAATTTTTCTGAACCGAAGAAGCGCTCCTCGGTCGCAATCAAATCTTTTTCAATATGGTGGAGAAGTTTTTCCGTGATATAAAGTTTATCATCTGGCGTCAAATCAGACATCATTTGATATTGAGATTCAACTCGAATATCAATATCTGCGAGCATACCAATAAAGGCAGATACACTTCCAAGTGCTACAAAGGCATTTTTGAGATTTTCAAATGTAAATTTTTTGTTCCGATTGATAGCTGTTCGAACAATATTTTTACCGATAACTTTGCCAAATTTGAAAGTAAGTACTTCTAAAGATTCTGAAATGTACATCGATTCATCAAACGCTTCAATATCTCGCACACCATGTGTTGGGAGTTTGACCTCGAACGATTTGGGAATAAAATTGGTATCAAATAGACTTCCTTGACGCTGTTCAAGAAGTTGTTCGTACGAGAGACGCCTATTCATCCAAACAACACCATCAGTATAAGTCCGCGTCTTCTTGAAAGATTCCTTGAGTTTAAGTTCTCGTTCCTCAAGATTTTGGTCATCGAAAATCCCAGATTCACGCAAAACCTGCTTTAGTTCTGAAATATAACGAGGGTTATTCGCAGAGTGATAATGCAGTTGCTCAATGACACGAAGCTCTTTATTTTCATTATCATCAAACTTCCGAATATACTTCTCTTCCAGATTATCACCAATCACAAATGGAAAATAACGAGCACCGCGACCAATCAGCTGTTTCTCTGTGTTGGTCGTTTTTCCAGGAACAAATCCGTTTTTCGTTGTTTTTCCATCACGGGTATCGTAGAGGCGTACAATATCGAAAAGATTAAGAACGTCCCAGCCTTCATTTAGCATATCGACGGCAAAAATCGCTCGGATTTCATTACTTAGCTGTTCCAAGGTGTTGAGGAGGTTTAGGCTATCCTTGTTCTTATTTTTACCGTCAACTAAGAGTAAGCGCTCTTTGCGAAAATCTTCTTGAAGCTCTGCTATCAAATCCGAATCTGAAATGCCAACTGTCTCGAAATAAGAAAACGCCTTTTTCAGGATACTGAACTTTTCATCCATTTCAATGACCAGCTCTCGCTGTGCTTGAATATCTTCTGGAGAAAGGTTGTCTAGCAACCCCAAAAACGCATCCAAATTTTCTTGACTTTCTGCAATTTTCTGCGACTTAAACATGACCAAGGGTTTTAAGATAATTCCGTTTTTCAAAGCGATTTTCTTGCGGTACTGACTGATGATGATTGCCTGAAGCATGCGATGATTGACATCACCATCCACCAAGTGAAAGAGTACATCTTTGGAATATTTATCTAAGCGAAACTCTTTCAAATCATACTTAAAAAGTAAGGACTTTTCGTACTTTTGTGCTAAGGTTGGATTGGTCAGGTCAATTGTTGCAGTAAACTCAAAGATACTGGACTTTTTAGCGGTCTTTTGAATCATTTCAATCGTACTAGTCCAACTGGTATTGTCATCTTTCTCCGACTTACTCAAACCAGCATTCAAGTGGTGAGCTTCATCTGCCAGCATGACTACCGAAATGTCCTTAAACTGCTCATAAGAGAGACGATTTTCTCTTGGTGTATTCAAGTCTTGGTGGAGTTTTTGAATTGTCGTAAAAACAATATTGATACTATCATCACGACTATCTGAAAAGTCTGTCACTTCACGAACGGTCACAATTTGTCCGTCCATGACAATCTTTTCCGCAAAAAGATACTTACCAGAAGCACTTTCTAAGAAGTTATCCTTTGTTTTCGTCAGGATATTATCGTTGTTCACAAAGAAAATAAAATTCCGCTCACCTTGCTGGTACTTCTCCAAGATAATCGTCGCCATCAAGAGCGTTTTACCAGAACCAGTTGCCATATTGTAAAGAACTTGCTCTGGAATGAGACGATTTTTGTCTGTTTTGTAGTGAAGATAACGTCCGATAGCCTCCTGCTGATAAGGTCGTAAGGGGTGCTTCAAATTTTTCGTGAGGTAATCTGGCAAATCTGTCCGAAAATCCTTAAAGCCAGACCGACTGACTGTATCATAGGTTTCGTAAATGAATGTCATGGCTTACTTTTCCTTTCCGTAGAAAGCGTGATTGAGCTTCTTATCCTCAGCAGAAATCTGATAATCACTATCATCAATATCAGAATAATTCACATAGAGGTTATTGTTATCAATGATTTCAGACAAGATTTGCTTTTGTTCTGCCAAAGAAAGATGACTAAACTCATTCTTTTTCAATTTTTTAGGGTCAATGCGGTAGGACAAGAAGGAAGATTTTTTCGCAAGCTCAAACAGTTCTAATAATTCTTCCGTTGTTGCCGCCTCAAAAATCGCATTTTTGAAATCTTGAGCATCGTTTTTCAATTCAGCGTAGACAAAGCTACCACCGCCAGACCAGTTGACATCTTTTGAGATACCACCTTGTTCACCAGCGATAACCTTCTTCAGTCGCTCCACCGAAACCGTCTCAATATAATCCATCTGCTCGATCCCGATATATTGACGTTTCATCTTATGAGCGACGGCTGCTGTTGTTCCTGAACCAAGGTGGTAGTCAAGGACAATATCTCCATCCTCCGTAAACATTTCAATATAGTATTTAATATATTCTTCTGGTTTTTTTCCATTTCTAAAAGATACATCGCCCTCAGAGTTCACTAAGTTATATTGCTGAACAAAATCCACAAAGTTAGGATAAGGCTTTAATGTATATTCGCTTCCAAGTGGTTTTCCAGGATAGTAAAAGCCATTTTTATTCCCATTTTTTGGAAGTTCAAAAATTCTAAAATCTCGTCCATCATCCCCCATATCTGGGACAGTAAAAATGGTTCCTTCAGGATACTTAGCAATTAATTTTTCTAGATGAGCAACATAGAATCGCCCACTAGAATTTTTTTCTCGAATACTACCTCGAATTGACATTGATTTCAAACCACCAATATGACCTTGACCTCTAACAATAGTAACGTCATCAGGTAAGTAAACATTTATAGTTTTGTCTCCAACTTGAAAACTGTCATGAGGAATTTCAGGAAAATCAAAGTCATATTGATAATCGTCGATTGTTTTAACTACTTTTTGTTTTGGTAACTTGAAATTTTCAGATTTACTATATATCAACGCATATTCCAAAACGTCATTAAATTCTTTGTCACTTGTTAAGCTTCTTTGCGGATGGCGTACGAGAACATTAACATCCATTTTATGATTTTCTTCAGCAAAAAGCTCATCCATCATTACTCGGAGATATGGAAATTCATGGAAGCTAATTTGGACAATCAGTATTCCATCATTTTCTAGTAAATCCTTGGCAATAGATAGACGGTTTTTCATAAAAGTTAGCCACGTACTTCTGTTAAAACTATCATTATATCCAAAAGAGTCGCTACCTGTATTATAGGGCGGGTCAATATAAATGAGTTTGACCTTCCCTGCAAAGCGTTTCTTGAGGCTATGAAGGGCAATGAGGTTATTACCTTTGATGATGAGGTTATCGGTATCACTGAGTTCTTCTACTTCATGCTCTCCAGTTTCATCATAGCGCCTGAAGTTGGTCAAGACCTTATCATCCAAAAGACGATTGATTTCAGTCGGTGTGAGTGTCTCGTTAAAGAAAATCTCCTGACGTTTGGCATCATCCTTAGTCTGTCCACCCTCTAGCACACAATCTTTGTATGGAAAATTCAGGACAACTTCCTGATTTTCTGATAAATACTTGTCACCAGTCGCCAAACCAATTTTAGTCTTGTAGGCGGTAAAACTGTCGGGGAGAAACTCCTTATTGTTCAAAAACTGTAAAAAGACGTCTTTCTTGAAAATAAGAACACCAGTATCTAGAGTAGAAAAGAAATGCTTAGAAATTTTACCATTACTCATCAATATATTAAGGAGTTCAGGATTGTATTGTCTCGCCAGCTCGGCCAGTTTATTTTTATTGAGCACACCTTCCACCATAAAAGTTTCATTTTGTGCCAAAAGTTGCTCCAGTTCTTGCTTCATTATTAGATCTACCTTTCAGCTGAAAATTCCTAAAGGGCTGATAGGATTCATTTATTATATTCATAATAAATGAAGGGTATACCCTTCATTTATTATATTCATAATAAATGAAGGGTATACCCTTCGGTTTTCTTAAATTTTTATGTTTCTATTATAACATAGTCAACCTAAATTAATAGCAACACTTTTTGTATTTCTATCAAATTATCTTCTCAAATTAATTACTATATTTATTGCCCTCTCAATACATTTCTGCACTCCCCATCCCTCATCTGTGCTTTTTTTATCATTCCATGATACACTTATAAGTAAGATTTTTTAGTTAGAAAGCACATTATTATGATCACCAAAGAATTCGATACAATAACTGCCATTTCCACTCCTCTCGGTGAGGGGGCCATTGGGATTGTCCGCCTGTCTGGGACGGATGCTTTTGCCATTGCTAGCAAGGTTTTCAAGGGCAAGGATTTAGCGACTGTTCCCAGCCACAGCCTCAACTACGGCCACATTATTGACCCTGCGACAGGGCAAGTGCTGGACGAGGTCATGATTGGAGCTATGCGTTCTCCAAAGACCTTCACGCGCGAAGATGTCATCGAGATTAACACCCACGGAGGCATCGCCGTTACCAACGAAATTCTCCAGCTCCTGATTCGCCAGGGTGCTCGAATGGCTGAGCCAGGCGAGTTTACCAAGCGTGCCTTTCTCAACGGCCGTGTGGATTTGACCCAGGCAGAGGCCGTCATGGATGTTATCCGTGCCAAGACCGACAAGGCCATGCACAATGCCGTCCGCCAGCTTGACGGCTCCCTTTCCCAGCTCATCAACGACACCCGTCAGGAGATTCTCAACACACTGGCACAGGTCGAGGTCAACATCGACTACCCTGAGTACGACGACGTCGAGGAAGCGACGACAGAGCTGGTCCGTGAAAAGACCCTCCAGTTCCAAGCCCTTTTGGAAAATCTCCTCCGCACTGCCCGCCGTGGAAAAATCCTGCGTGAAGGCATCGCAACCGCCATTATCGGTCGTCCAAATGTGGGAAAATCCAGCCTGCTCAATAACCTCCTCCGCGAGGAAAAAGCCATCGTTACAGACATCGCAGGAACAACCCGCGACGTTATCGAAGAATACGTCAACATCAAAGGTGTCCCCCTCAAGCTGATTGATACAGCAGGTATTCGTGAAACAGATGACATCGTTGAAAAAATCGGTGTGGAACGGTCTAAAAAAGCACTTGAGGAGGCCGACCTGATCCTGCTAGTCCTCAACGCATCCGAGCCCCTGACCGAGCAAGACCGCAATCTCCTAGCTATTTCCGATATGGCCAACCGTATCGTCCTGCTCAACAAGACCGACCTGGAAGAACAGATTGAAGCAGACCAACTGCCTGAGGATGTCATTCGCATTTCCGTCTTGAAAAACCAGAACATCGACCAAATCGAAGAAAAAATCAACCAGCTCTTCTTTGAAAATGCAGGTTTGGTAGAGCAAGATGCCACCTACCTCTCCAATTCTCGTCATATTTCCCTGATTGAGCAAGCCGTCCAAAGCCTACAAGCTGTCAATGACGGTCTGGAAATGGGCATGCCAGTAGACTTGCTACAGGTTGACCTGACACGCTGTTGGCAGATTTTAGGAGAAATCACAGGTGATGCTGCTCCAGATGAACTCATTACCCAACTCTTTAGCCAATTCTGTCTTGGAAAATAAGAAGATGCTAAGTAGTAAGTCTTAAAAATAGAAAATAGCTTAGAATTACGTCGTAAGAAACCGTGATTCTAAGCTATTTTTAATGATTCAAATTGTGATTGAAGATGAAAGGTTCAGTTTTTGCACACTTTTTGTATATTAACAGATTAAAACTTGTCCTTCTCTAAAAAATAAACTATACTATGGATAGAAAGGAGGCTTACCCTATGAAAAAAATGATAATCGCTTTACTTGCCGCTTTTTGCCTTATTTTTTCCTTTATCGCTTGGAAATTGGAAACCTATCAGCACGCCAAAGTAGAACTCGATTCAAATGCTGACTTCTATCTCGTTTATCCAGGTAAAATCGAAGCCTTTCAATTATCTAATGACCAGCCCAAGCTCATTCACACTCAAAAAATGAATTCGGACAACTATTTCGGCTCTGGAAAAAACCACATTCTAGACAATCAATCTTTAGTTTTTGCCAATGACCAGCTGAAATTTACCAATGACAATTTGGTTTCTATTGATTTCAAAACAGGAGAAATTCTTCGTAAGCCAAGCAAATACGCTACCTACATCAGCGGAACTGATGGACAACATTTTTATACAGCAGGTCCTTTCCATGCCTTATCGCAGTTTGATAATACGTTCAAATTAAAAAATCAATTAAAACTAGATGATGATTTTTTCCCACTTCCATATGTCTATGCAGATGATACATTCATTTATTTAAAAGGCAATCAAATAACCACTGGTCAATCAGATTCTCAAAAAAATGTTCTCTATATCATCGATAAAACAAGCTTTACAACATCAGATATAGTCGAATATGACAAAAATCTAGTAACTCATGAAGGACTCCTTGCAAAGGATACACTCTATCTTCCAATCACTAGCCACCATGCTTTAGATTACAAGGATATTGAGACTTCCTATGATATTTTGACCTTTAATACAAAGACACGTACATTTTCCTCCATAACCTTATCACAGCCTGCACCAGGAAGCATCCAACCACTCAAGGAAGATAACCTATTATTCATTGAGCACGAAAGCGATTGGCTATCCGCAATCTCTTTCACCATTTATAATACCCAAACAGGTCAAGAGAGCTACCATCGTCTAGACGAGCTTAATCCTCGTCCTTATTATATTGACCATGTCCGCCAACTAGACGGTAACAGATTATTATTGATTCTGGCTGGTAAGGCACTCATCTATGACTGGCAAACAAAAAAAGTTTTAAGTCAAACCATTCTATCTGAGGATTATGTCAGCGGGGTGTGGGTAAATAACTGATAAACAAAAACGAATCTCAATAAAGATTGTAAAAGTCCCAAGATTGCTCTTTCTTGGGACTTTCTCATATTCTATCGAAGTTGCACAGCACAATCAATGTACTTACAAATCCTCAGAACCACTATCTAATCGAAGTAAACGCCATTCCCAAAGCAGAACCAAAATAATATTTCCACCTTTCTTGCTCTAAATAGCGCTTAAACATCTTTAATTTATCCGATTGAATCCTATTCAAAGCTAGTTCTTCCAATACCTATGGATAAGTTTTATAGGAAAGATAGCTAATCTTACTACCTTTTTCACACAACTCCATTGCTTCCAACAACTGGAATTTCAATGCTTTGCTCAACTTTAATTCTGAATCAGATAATAGTTCATTTATTTTTTGTATAAACAACTTACTTTTTTTACTGTTTCTAAACATTTTCATTTTTAAAGACAATCATGCGATGGAAATGATGGTGTAAACCTACTCAGTCACCCATCTCTTCCAACTGCTTATTATTTTTCTTTGTCCTCTTCCGCTTCTTTTGTTTCTTGTGCAGTCAGTAAACCTGTTGACATGGCACGACCAGTTAGGGTTGCACTGATTAAATCACGGACATTGAGGCCTAGACCTTCTGTTGTCTTGTCCATGGTCGTCATCAGGTCTCCCACCATTTTTGAGGCATTCCCTTCGCCGTACATGGTAATCTTATCAACATTTCCAAGTGGCGCTGCAATATTCTTGGCGATTTCTGGAAGAACATTAACCACCATTTCTGTCACGGCTGCATCGTTGAACTTGGCCATGGCATCCGCTTTCTTGCTAAGACCTTCTGCCTCTGCTTCGAGTTTCAAACGGATGGCTTCTGCTTCGGCACGTCCTTTGGCCTCAATACCTGCCGCTTCTTGCTCCGCAGCATACTTAGCAGCTTCTGCACGCGCTTTTTGAGCTTCCGCTTCACGCTGCGTTTCGTAGAGTTCTGCTTCTGCCTTGCGTTGACGTTCAATCAAATCTGCTTCTGCAGCTTGCTGGCGAGCATATTTTTCTGCCTCTGCCTGTTTGCGGATAGTAGCTGAGAGCTCTTGTTCACGGACCTTAACTTCCTCTGCTTTTACTTCTGCTTCTTTTTGTTGCTTGACAATATTGGCTTCAGCAGTTGCACGCTCGATTTCTTTCCGTTGAGCTTGCTCCTCAATGCCATAGGCTGCGTTTGCCTGTGCCAGTTGGACATCTGACTGACGTTTTAGATTAGCTTGCTCAATAGCTAGTTCATTCTGTTTCTTGGCGATTTCTAAGTCTGCAGCAACACGCGCATCATTAGCCGCCTTATCCTCACGGGCACGGACTTCTGCTTGTTCCCGCTCTGCTTTGGCACGAGCATTTGCGGCATCCTTCTGGATGGTCACAATATTGTCAATACCCAGGTTTTTAATGACATCGTTGTCATCTGTGAAGGATTGAACCGTGAAGGCGATGATTTCCAGCCCCATTTTAGCCAAGTCAGGAGCCGCGTTGGATTGGACTTTTTCTGCAAAAGCCTGGCGGTTATTAACCATGTCACGCAGTTCCATCTGACCAATGATTTCACGCAGATTTCCTTCCAAGACATCTTGAATAGAGGCAGAAATATCTGCAGTTTTCCAGTTAAGGAAGTTTTGAGCTGCCGCATTGAGCAATTCATCAGATACCCCAACCTTTACTTTTACGACCGCATCAGCTTTTACGTTGATAAAATCAAGAGTCGGTACAAAATCTGTGGTCTGCACATCTGTTGAAAACTGCTCAATAGAGATATAGGAGCGTTTTTCGATAAAGGGAATCATAAAACCAGAACGCCCAATTAAGGTCCGAGGTTTGCCCAAGCCGGTAATGACAATCGCTTCGTTAGGCTTAGCAGACACATAACCACATACAAACAATAAAACAAATAGTACAACAACAATAATTGGTATCATAATTGCCAATATATCAAATCCAAAGTCCATATTTATCTCCTTTATTCCTTATCACTCAAATCCACACTTGGCACGGTTGTTGCCGCATCTGTGCTGGCTTGGAAAAGCTCGACTTTTTCATAGCCAAACAGGCTGGCATAGATGGAGGTCGGAAATCGCTTGATTTTTTTATTGTAGACTGTTGCCACCGCATTATAATCCTTGCGGGCAACCAGTATCCGATTTTCAGTCCCTTCCAGCTCGGTAATCAGGTCTGATACCTGTTGATTGGCTGTCAGTTGCGGATAATTTTCCGCCACCATCAGTAAGCGAGAAACAGCCGAATCCAACTGACTTTGGGCCTGATTGTAGTCACTAGTTCCCGCTTGACTGGAGCCAATTTTCGCACGCGCATCTGCAATAGCAGTAAATATTTCTTCTTCGTGTTCCATAGCTCCCTTGACCGCCGCAACCACATTTGGAATCAGGTCATATCTGCGTTGGAGCTGGGTATCCACATTGGCCTGGGCATTTTCCACTTCCGCATGGCTATCGACCAGCCCATTGTATTGACCGACTGCCCCTATTCCTAAAAATAGCAGAGCGAGAATCGGGATTAGTATGATTAACCATTTCTTTTTCATATACTTGTTCCTTTCTTACCAACCAGACGAGGCTCCGCCGCCTCCACCACCGCCACCAGACCAGCCACCTCCTCCGAATGATGAAGAAGAGGAAGAATGAGAGGAATGGTTGTCATGATAATGATGGCGGTCATCCACCAGCATCCAAAGAAGATTTCCTGGACCACCTCCACCACGGCTGGATTTATCAATAATCATAAAGATGATTATCACGAGAATGACAATCATTAACCAGACAAAACTATCACTTTCTGCACTGGTTCTTTCTTCCATAGCTGCCAGTTGTTCCTGACCCAGACTTGTCCCGTAGAAACGATCTCCTATGGATTGGACAATATAGGTTACTCCTCCGTCATAGTCTTCTTGGCGGAAAAATTCTCTGGCATTTTCCAGAATGTCCTTGGCTTCCACATCCGTCAACACCGTGGCAGCATTGTCTGATGTTTCTATCCGAAATTCCCTGTCGGCTATGGCAATCACCAAGAGGATACCATTGTCTGTCCCTGCAAAGCCAACCTGCCAGTGACGAAAGGTTTCATTTGCCAGACTTTCAATATCCCTTGAAAGACTTTCAGTCACATAGACCCCGACCTGCAGTTGTTGCTCACTAACTGCCCAAGTCTGATTGAGCTGGTCAATGCTGGCGATGGTTTCACTCGAGAGTAACTGCGTCTCATCCACTACCGTTGTACCTGTGGGTCGGTCTGGAATCTGATTTGCTCTAGCTAGTGTGGGTGCAAATAGCAAGCAAACCGTTAGAATAGCGAAACAGCCAATGACAATTTTTTTCCATTTTCTCATCAGAACACCTCCTTCGATGAACAAAGATAAGAAAAATTTATTAGGTATATATATACAATTATATCATATTATCATTTTCCCAACAATATATTTATGTTGTTTTTCAGTAACGGTAGAGTCTGTTCAACAAACCAAGGATGTTTAGCTTGCCAGATATTGTTCCTTGGCGATGGATGAGGTAGGGGAAAATAGGTGGGTAGGTAATCACCTGCATTCTCCACTCTCTCGGTCACAGTCCTATGGGATTCTCCTAAATAATAGTCCTGGGCATACTTACCAATCAACAAGGTCAGCTCAATCTGGGGTAGTTGCTTCATAATGAGTGGGTGCCATTTGGGCGCAAAATCCTTGCGAGGCGGCAAATCTCCAGACTTCCCCTTTCCTGGATAATAGAAATCCATGGGAAGAATAGCAAAATAGCCAGATTCATAGAAGAATTCCCTATCTACTCCCAACCATTTCCGCAGATTCTCTCCACTAGTATCATCAAAGAGGCGACCTTTTTCTTGTGTTTTTAATCCCGGCGCCTGTCCAATAATGAGGATTTTTGCAGTAGACGGTGCTTGGAAAAGCGGAACTATTCCCTGATTCGTAAAAGCTTGATTGGTTAAATCCTCCATAATCGCCTGACGAATATCAGCAAGTTCCATGATGTCCTACTTTCTTGACCATGGTCACATCTTCTTCTAAGGCACGAAAACCGCATTTTTTATAAAAGAAAAAGGCTGGAAGAGTGCGTTCTGTTTGCAGGAGAATATGAACAATCTTTCTCTCGACCAGCTGCTCCTCAATTCTTTTTAGAAAGTCCTTACCAATTCCTCGTCCTTGGTAGTTGCGAGCAATACAGAGCTCTTCAATACGGTATTCGGTCCCCTCATACCAGTAGCGAATGTGCCCTAGAGAAAGGGCAATGAGGCTACCTTGGTCAAGCAATCCAAAGCAAAGTGCTCTGGGGTGTGACAGCAAATCGCCTAGATAGCGGTCCAGTTGTTCCTCGTCAGACCAATCGTCATTCCATGGCTCCTGACTAAATACAGACAAAAAGAGCTTTTTGACCATTTCTATATCTGCAAGTGTGAGTTCTTTTAGTTCCATATTTCCTCCTAAAAAAGACGGGCAAACCCGTCTTCATGTATTACTTAATTAGTTCATAGATAGCTTCTGCGTAAATGGCAGCGGCACGGTAGAGTTGCTCCACTTCGATAAATTCGTTAGCTTGGTGCATGGTGTTGACATCGCCTGGGAACATGGCTCCGTAGGCAACACCACGTTTGAGCAAGCGTCCGAATGTACCACCACCGATTACTTGTTCGTGACCTTTCAAGCCTGTGTGTTTTTCGTAAACAGACAAGAGGGTCGCAACCATTGGGTCATCGATTGGGCAGTAGTGCGGGGTATGACCATGCTCAGACAAACTGACAGCTTCCACACCCAGTTTTTCCAAATCAGCCTTGATAGCTTCAGGGTTAGTATTTTTTGGATAACGGAAGTTGAGGGCAATAGTGTTGTCAGATGAGTTTTCATCAAACTTAAAGACACCAGCGTTCATAGAAAGGGCACCCATTTGCTCATCGTAAATGGCTACGCCGAGTTTCTTAGCGTCATGGTCTTCTAGAAGGACTTGGCCTGCCAAGTCAAGATAGGCTTTGGCTGCTCCGTCAAAGGCGAATTGGCTGAGGAATTTAGCCAAGTAGGTAGCTCCGTTGACACCTTCTTCTGGGGTTGAACCGTGGGCTGATTTTCCGATGACGGTGACTTGAACTTGACCGTTTTCAAGGTTTTCCGCGTCAGCTTTTAGGCCGTAAGTGGCTGCGAAGTCTGCCAACTTGCTGTCTAGGTCTGCCAGGTCACCAGAAACAATAGCTGTCGCAGACTCAGGCACCATGTTCTCACGCAAACCGCCTGCGAAGGAATGCAGTTTAGCAGCTCCGCTATTTTCCTCCGTAAAATGAAGATAAGCTGTGATATTGCCCTTTTCGCCGTTGATAATCGGGAACTCAGCATCTGGAGAAAATCCGAAATCTGGCAGGGGAAGGCCGACGTGCTCGAAGTAGTAATCCATGTCCGCCCAGCCTGACTCTTCGTCGGTACCGACGATGAAGCGAACTTTTTTAGAGGTCGGAAGGCCCAACTCCTTGATGATTTTCAAGCCATAGTAGCAAGCCATGGTCGGTCCCTTGTCGTCAGAGGATCCGCGGGCAAAGAGCTTGCCGTCGATGATTTGCGGCTCGTATGGGGCGGTGTTCCAACCACTTCCTGCTGGCACCACGTCCAAGTGACCGAAGATACCGAGGACTTCTTCGCCCTCGCCAAATTCAAAGTGACCTGCGTAGTTGTCAACGTTCTTGGTTGGATAGCCATCACGCTGAGCGATTTCCAGGAACTTGTCCAAGGCACGCACTGGACCAGGTCCAAATGGATGCTGGGCATCTGCCTGGCTGTCGTCACGCTCAGAATTGATGCGGAGGAGGTCAAAGAGGTCCGCTAGAAACTCATCTTTGCGTTTGTCAAACTCTGCTCTAAAATTGATTGTCATATGTTCTCCTTTTCAGTATCGTCATTTGGTTTATCTTTTATTACGTCGACGCAAGTGGAAACTTCGTTTCCCTATTTCCAACTTCAAATAATTTCATCATTATTTGAACTCGTTTTGCCGTACTTCAGTTATACCTGTGGCTGTTGACACAAACTTCGTTTGTTTCATCTCCGACCTTCAAAGGTTCCCCGAACCTTTGAAGCTAGTAATAAAAGTAAACCAAAAGACTAGATTAAAGTAAGTCTATTTTATCACAAAATGAAAGAGATTTCAGAAGTAAAGCGAAGAAAAAAGTTGGTCTCCCAACTTCTTTCTATTTTTTCCAAGCAGATCGTTCTGCTACAACTGTAAACAAAACATCGGTTGATGAGTTGAGGGCTGTTTCACAAGAGTCCTGAATCACTCCGACCACAAATCCGACTCCAACTACTTGCATGGCTAACTCATTTGGAATACCAAAAAGACTACATGCTACTGGGATGAGGAGAAGCGAGCCACCTGCTACCCCAGATGCTCCTGCTGCTGATAGTGATGCAACAACGGATAAAAGAAGAGCTGAGCTGAAATCAACACTGATGCCAAGTGTATGAACAGCTGCCATTGTTAAAATATTAATCGTAATAGCCGCGCCAGCCATATTAATTGTGGCACCGAGCGGAATGGATACTGAGTATGAATCTGGATCCACTCCTAAACGTTTGCAGAGCTGCATGTTGACAGGGATATTAGCTGCTGAACTTCTTGTAAAAAATGCCGTAACCCCACTAACTCGAAGACATTCAAATACCAGCGGGTAAGGATTTTTCTTCATTACAAGAAAAGCAATCAAGGGATTGACAACAAGCGCGACAAAAATCATGCTTCCAACCAAGAGTAAGAGCAGTAAACCATAGTCTTTTAAAGCTGTCAGACCATTATTTGCAATGGTATCGAAAACCAAGCCCATAATACCAAATGGTGCCAGACCAATAACCCAGCCTACAACTTTAGAAGTCACTTCCGCAGCAGATTGCAATAAATCTTTGGTTGTCTTGCTTGCATGACGAAAGGCCAAGCCAAACACTGCCGCCCATGTCAAAACACCAATATAATTAGCCGTTGCAAGAGCATTAATCGGATTGTCGACTATTTTCAATAACAAATCTTGGAATACTTCAGCAATCCCTTGTGGAGGAGTAATGTCCGTAGTCGTTGTAGTAGAGAGAACCAGTTTAATAGGGAATAAATAGCTTGCTCCTACAGCAATGAAGGCCGCAGCAAAAGTGCCAAATAGATACAAGCAGATAACTGTCCTCATATTCGATTTTTGACCAGCAGGAGCTTGTGATAGAGCATGCGCAACTAGTGTCAGAACCAAAAGAGGAGCTATAGCTTTCAATGCTCCTACAAATAGACTACCAAAGAGAGCAATGACTGTTATTTTTGGAGCAATTAAGCCTAGTAACACTCCCAAAACAACACCAATTCCAATTTTTCGGATTAAATTCATTTTTTTCCATACAGATATTATTTTATTCACTCATTTACCTCCAAACAAACATTTTTCCATATTAGCAGAAAAACGAGGCTTGGTCAATAGAATAAAAAATGAGTATCAGGTAGTGAAAATTTGAAAAGCATGCAATAACATTTTCGTCTTTGCAAACTGAACCAAAAAGCCACCTTTCGGTAGCTTCTTTCCTTATGTCAATTCATTAAAATCCCATACATCGTCAACCCAGCCCTCGTAGAAATCAGGCTCGTGGCAGACCATGAGAATTGAGCCCTTATAGGCTTGAAGGGCACGTTTGAGTTCATCCTTGGCATCCACATCCAAATGGTTAGTCGGCTCGTCGAGAACTAAGACATTGTTTTCACGGTTCATAAGCAAACAGAAACGAACTTTGGCCTGCTCACCACCTGAAAGAACTTGAATTTGGCTTTCGATATGCTTGGAAGTCAGACCACAACGAGCCAAGGCAGCCCGCACTTCTGCCTGGTTAAGGGCTGGAAAGGCATCCCAAACGGCTTCCAGCGGGGTCTGACGATTGCCACCAGCTACTTCTTGCTCAAAATAGCCTAGTTCCAAATACTCTCCACGCTCCACAGAACCGCCCAGCGGTGGAATAATCCCCAGCAAACTTTTAAGAAGAGTAGATTTACCGATACCGTTGGCACCGACAATGGCAATCTTCTGGTTGCGTTCAAAGGTCAAATTGAGCGGTTTACGTGTCAATACACGGTCATAACCAATTTCCAAATCAGTCGTTTGGAAGATAAAACGACTTGGTGTCCGAGCCATTTTGAAATCAAATGATGGCTTTGGCTTCTCTGCTTGAAGCTCAATAATCTCCATCTTGTCCAATTTCTTCTGACGAGACATGGCCATGTTTCGAGTCGCAACTCGGGCCTTATTACGGTTAACGAAATCCTGCAAGTCTGCAATTTCCTTCTGCTGGCGCTCATAGGCTGCCTCCAACTGAGCCCGCTTCATAGCATGGACTTCTTGGAATTGGTAGTAATCACCTGTGTAGCGAGTCAAGAGCTGATTTTCCACATGGTAGACAATGTTAATCACATCATTCAAGAAAGGAATGTCATGCGAAATCAAGACAAAGGCATTTTCATAGTTCTGCAAGTAGCGTTTGAGCCAGTCAATATGCTCTGCATCCAAGTAGTTGGTCGGCTCATCCAGAAGCAAGATGTCAGGCTTTTCCAAGAGCAATTTTGCCAAAAGAACTTTAGTCCGTTGGCCACCCGATAACTCCGTCACATCCTTGTCCATGCCATAGTCCATGACACCAAGCGCACGCGCTACTTCGTCAATCTTGGCATCAAGCGTATAGAAATCACGGCTTTCCAGACGGTCTTGCAGCTCACCAACCTCTTCCATGAGGGCATCCATATCGGCACCCTCTTCTGCCATAGACATGTAAATGTCATTGATACGAGCTTCTGTCTTGAAAAGTTCATCGAATGCTGTCCGCAAGACATCACGGACTGATTGACCCTTTTCTAGTTTAGCATGCTGATCTAAATAACCTGCCGTTACATAACGTGACCATTCAACCTTACCTTCATCTGGCTGCAATTGACCTGTCACTATGGACATGAAGGTTGATTTCCCTTCACCATTGGCACCGACAAGTCCGATATGTTCCCCTTTCAAGAGACGGAAGGAGACATTCTCAAAAATTGCGCGGTCACCAAACCCATGACTTAAATTCTTTACTTCTAAAATACTCATATTTCCTCACAAAAGAGGCTGGAAATCCTTCCAGTCTCTGTCTTTTTCTTAATCCAAACCAATTTCCGCACGCACCACATCTGCGATGGTATCGACATAGTAATCTACCTCTGCGTCAGTCGGCGCTTCTGCCATGACACGCAAGAGGGGCTCAGTACCACTTGGGCGAACCAAGATGCGACCATTACCAGCCATTTCTGCTTCCATTTTTTCAATGATAGCTGCAATAGCAGGTACTTCCATAGCCTTGTCTTTCATGCTGTTTTCCACACGGATATTGACCAATTTTTGTGGGTAAATGGTCACTTCTGCTGCCAATTCTGACAACTTCTTACCAGTTTCTTTCATGATTTTGGTCAATTGCACAGCGGTCAACTGGCCGTCGCCTGTGGTATTATAATCCATCAGAATCACATGTCCTGACTGCTCACCACCGACATTGTAGCCACCTTTACGCATTTCTTCAACCACATAACGGTCACCAACTGCGGTCACAGCTTTTTCAATACCTTCACGATCCAAAGCCTTATGGAAACCAAGGTTAGACATAACAGTTGTCACAATTGTGTTCTTAGCCAGCAATCCCTTGTCTGCCAAGTACTTACCAAGGATATACATGATACGGTCGCCATCAACCAAGTCACCATTTTCATCGACAGCAATCAAGCGGTCACTGTCTCCGTCAAAGGCAAGTCCAATTTGACTACCTGTTTCCTTGACCAGTTCTTGCAATTTTTCAGGATGAGTTGAGCCAACGCCTTCATTAATATTCAATCCGTCTGGATGTTCAGCCATAACGGTTAAATCAGCTCCCAAATCCGCAAAAATTTGACGAGCAGAGGTTGAGGCAGCGCCATTGGCAGTATCCAAGGCAACTTTCATACCTTCTAGCTGAATACCTGTTGAAACAAGGAAGGATTCGTATTTACGCAAGCCTTCTGGATAATCTACCACATCACCCAAACCATGTGCAGATGGACGAGGAAGTGTATCTTCTTCAGCATCCAAGAGAGCTTCAATCTCTGCTTCCAAAGCATCATCCAACTTGAAGCCGTCACCTGCAAAGAATTTGATACCGTTATCTTGCGCTGGGTTATGACTTGCAGAAATCATGACACCTGCACTTGCTTTTTCAGTTTTGACTAGGTGGGCAACACCCGGTGTCGCCAAAACTCCCAATTTATACACATGAATCCCTACTGATAGAAGTCCTGCAATCAAGGCAGCCTCTAACATTTGACCTGAGATACGTGTGTCACGCGCCACAAAGACACGAGGAACATCCGTCTCATGCTGGCTAAGGACATAACCACCAAAACGACCCAATTTGAATGCTAATTCTGGCGTTAATTCTACGTTTGCTTCTCCACGGACACCATCTGTCCCAAAATATTTACCCATTTTCATAACCTCTTATTTTGTTTTTGTAAGTATAATTTGCATATTTGCTTCCGTCTGAGACAGTACAACTGGCAAGACATTGCCATCGCTGTCTACAGCCTGTAATTTAGCTGTGCCACTATAATTCTCAGACAGATTGCTCACATCCATCGCAACAGCTTCGACCCGATCAATCTTAGCCATTGTTTCTTCATCCGTTGTCACTTTAACGGTATCTACGTTGACTGAAACCTTAGACAGACTGTAACCTTCTGCCAATTGATTACTATAGACTCGACCTGCTACTGGGAATGCCTTGCTAACTTTTTTACCAATCTTGACGGTAATCGCATCAGGTGCCAGTGTCGCACTCACTCCTGCCGGCAAATTGGTCAATTGTAGCTTGACAGTTTGTGTCCCATCACTCAACTCTCTCAAATCCGCAGTCACTTGAAAAGTCCGAGTTGACTCATCTGATTCTCTCTGTAGGAGAACACGATTAGAGCCCCTTAATTCAACTGCCACCGTCGAAGAAAATCCGGAAATAAAATACTTGTTTGTATCATATTCAATCTCAATCGGTACATTGTTCAGTGTGTGAACATAGGTTTCTGACTCCGTGTTCTGTGCAGCTGATTCTGAATTTTTATAGTTGGTGGTTGTTGCATAGAAAAAGAGCAACAATGCTAGAAAAATAGATAGGGCTAAGTGACCTACAGCTTTAAACTTATCGTTCATGTTTGCCACCTCCTAATCGCTTCCAGATGGACTTTTTCTCTACATTTTCAGAAATAAAAGTCGCTCGCAACTCTACTTCAAACTCATCCAAAGTCAAATCATGTTTAAATATCCCGTTTCGTGCAATAGAGATACTGCCAGTTTCTTCAGAAACAATAAATACAAACGCATCAGATACCTCCGATAAGCCAATGGCTGCACGATGTCGTGTTCCAAATTCCTTTGAAATTCCTGCGCTCTCTGACAGGGGCAAATAAGCACAAGCAACCGCTACTTTGTCTTCCTTGACAATTACGGCCCCATCGTGTAACGGTGTATTCGGGATGAAAATATTTATTAACAATTCCTGAGATATATCCGCATTGAGAGGAATCCCCGTTGCTCTATATTCTTGTAATGTTTGGGCTTGTTCTACTGCCACAAGTGCACCAATTTTACGCGGAGACATATAAGCAACAGATTTGAGAAAAGCAACAATCAGCTTTTCTTCTGCACTCACAGTATTTGCCCCAAAAATTTGAGTTGTCCTGCCGAGTTTTTCAAGCATGGCACGCAACTCTGGTGCAAAAATAACTACTGCTGCAATAACTCCATACGTGATTACTTGATTAATCAGCCAAGCAATCGTCTGCAGACCGAATAAACTAGCTATAATCTGGACAATAATGAAGAGAAAAACCCCTCGAATCAATGTCATAATTTTAGTACCTGCAATGGCCTTACTAAAATTATAAATCAAATAAACAACTATACTAATATCAATTAGGTGCAACAGTGCGGTCCAAGGACTGGCTATCAAACTCGACCAATACCCTGTATCCAGTAACTGGTTTAGGTTTAACATATCATTCTCATACTTTCTAACTCATACATAGTAATGTACTCATTATACCATATTTTTCCCCTTTTCTTTAGAAAATAGTGACCTTCCTGTTAAAAATATTACAGATTTACTGCAGGAATATATCACATTCCAACACACTCCATTCTAGAAAATCAGTGACCTTTATGATAAAATAGTCCCATGAAAATAAATACAGCTTTGGGTATTCTAGCAGGAAAAAGTTCCCAGTTCATTTTGAAAAAACTAGGACGTGGTACTACCCTGCCTGGAAAAATTGCCCTCAAATTCGATAAACATATTTTAGATAGTTTGGCTAAGGATTATGAAGTCGTTGTTGTGACAGGTACTAACGGTAAGACCCTGACCACCGCCCTGACAGTTGGCATCCTCCAAGAAGCCTTTGGCGAAATCACGACCAATACCAGCGGTGCCAATATGATTACAGGCATTACGGCTACTTTCCTGTCTGCCAAGAAAAATAAAAATGGCAAGAAGATTGCCGTCCTGGAGATTGATGAGGCCAGCCTGGTCCGTGTGACCGACTTTATCAAGCCTAGCCTGATTGTCTTCACCAATATTTTCCGCGACCAAATGGACCGCTACGGTGAGATTTATACCACCTACCAGATGATTTTGGACGGGGCTGCCAAGGCACCAGAGGCGACCATTCTCGCTAACGGTGACAGCCCGCTTTTCAACTCAACGAACGTTATCAATCCAGTAAAATACTACGGTTTTGCGACGGAAGAGCATGAGCCACGTCTGGCCCATTACAATACCGAAGGCGTTCTCTGTCCTCATTGCCACCAGATTATCCAGTACAAGCTCAATACCTATGCGAACTTGGGCAGCTACATCTGTACCAACTGTGGCTTTAGCCGACCAGAGCTGGACTATAAGTTGACAGACTTGAAAGAAATCACCAATACTTCTTCTACCTTTGCCATTGACGGTCAGGATTACAAAATCAACATCGGAGGCCTCTACAACATCTACAATGCCCTAGCAGCTGTCAGCGTGGCAGAATTTTTCGGCGTATCTCCTGAGAAAATCAAGGCAGGTTTTGACAAGTCCAAGGCAGTATTTGGTCGCCAAGAAACCTTTAAATTGGGCGATAAAGATTGTACTCTGGTCTTGATTAAAAATCCTGTCGGTGCAACCCAGGCTATTGAAATGATGAAACTGGCTCCTTACGATTTTAGCCTGTCTGTCCTTCTCAATGCCAACTACGCTGATGGAATTGATACCAGCTGGATTTGGGACGCCGACTTTGAACAAATCACTCAAATGGACATTCCACAAGTCTTTGCAGGCGGTGTTCGCTCGTCTGAAATTGCCCGTCGCCTCCGTGTGACTGGCTATCCAGAGGACCAGATTACTGAAACGCCAAAACTAGAAGACATCATGACCTTGATTGAGCAATCTAGCAGTCAGCATGCCTATATCCTCGCAACCTATACGGCGATGCTGGAATTCCGTGACTTGCTGGCTCAACGCCAAGCCGTTGGAAAGGAGATGAAATAATGGTCTATACGTCATTAAAAAGTCCTGAAAAAGACTACACTTATGATCTCCACATCGCTCACCTCTACGGTGATTTGATGAATACCTACGGTGACAATGGCAATATCCTCATGCTCAAGTATGTGGCTGAAAAGCTGGGGGCTCATGTTCAGGTGGACATCGTCTCACTGACAGATGAATTTGACAAGGATTTCTACGACATCGCCTTTTTCGGCGGTGGTCAGGACTATGAACAATCCATTCTGGCTAAGGATTTACCAACTAAAAAAGACAGCCTAGCAGACTTTATCGAAAACGACGGTGTCATGCTGGCTATCTGTGGTGGCTTCCAATTGCTCGGTCAATACTACATAGAAGCTGGCGGCCGCAAGATTGATGGATTGGGTATCATGGGCCACTACACCCTCAACCAGACCAATAACCGCTACATCGGTGACATCAAAATTCACAATGATGAATTCAACGAAACCTACTATGGTTTTGAAAACCACCAAGGCCGTACCTTCCTAGCTGACAACCAAAAACCGCTGGGCAAGGTTGTCTATGGTAATGGCAACAACAAGGAAGACGGCGGCGAAGGCCTGCACTACAAAAATACCTTCGGCAGCTACTTCCACGGACCAATCCTGTCCCGCAATGCCAACCTAGCCTACCGCTTGGTCACAACTGCCCTCCGTAAAAAATACGGACAAGACATCCAACTTGCCAGCTACGCTGACATCCTCAGCAAAGAAGTCGCTGAAGAATACGGCGATGTAAAAAGTAAGGCAGAATTTGATACTCAATGAAAATCAGAATCAGACTAGGCGACGCAGGTGCAGATAGAACTGAAGTTCATCAAATCAAGTCAACAACGTCTGACTTTGATTTTCGAAGAGTATGAGAAATAAAGCAAAACCGCTTCTGAATCCAGAGGCGGTTTCATTTTTATATCGTTCCAACCAAGAACACTCCCTCGACTGTAATCTCAGTCAACTGGCTCAAATCCAGCTTGGACTGGTCCACTTGGAAAAAGAGGGGCGTCATGTCTGCCAAGACTTGAGCATGGGCGGCTGTAATCGGCAAGGTCCTGCTGACCAGCACCTGCTCCACCTGCCCCAGGTAAGACCTGAAATGATCCACAATCTCACTGTTGTCATAGGATTCCTTGCGGAGTTGGTCTTTGGCTAAATGGCGGAGCTCCTTGAGGTGATTGGGACCTGGGACCAGTTTGAGAATAGCCCCACAAGCTTTCAGCACTCTGGCAAACTCCTGATAATTAGCTGGGGAAAAGATGTCCAAGATGCCGTCAATGGTCTTGTCTTGAATAGGCAACTTGGTTAAGTCACCGACAAACCATTTGACCGACTTGGTACTGTCTGTTTTCGCTGCTAGGAGTATAGAATCCTTGGAAATATCAAAGGCAAGAATGTCCAAGTCCATTTTCTCGGATAATTTGCGGGAATAAAAGCCTTCCCCACAACCGATATCCAAGACAGACCGCAAGCCCAGCTCTGCTATTTTCCCCTCCAAAGCCGCATAGAGATGGTCGTAATAGCCCGCCTCTAAAAAGGCCTGGCGGTTTTCAAAACTAGACTTGTGGTAGTTGGCGGACTGCTTGACCTGGGGTGCCAGATTGACGTAGCCCTGCTTGGCGATGTCGAAGGTGTGGCGGTTGGGACAGCGGAGGCTGTTGAGGTCAAGACCAAGGGCCTGCCCACAATGGGGACAGGCAAAAAATTGGTCGCTATTTAGGAAACGTGGGTGTTTGGTCATCTTACTTATTTTCTTTTCTAAAGCGGTGTAGAGCTAGTCCTGATAGGAGCGTGGCAAGGACTCCTGTAAAAACTAGCAAGTAGCCGACTGGAATGAGATAAAAATTTTCATGCAGGATACCGTTGGCATCGACATACTCGACGGAGTTGGCCTTGATGACAAAGCAGACGAAGCCGAGAAGCATGAGAAAACTACCAATAATGGTAATGGTCAGGTGCATCTGGGTACGGCGGCCTTCACGACCGTCTTTTACAAGTTTTTCTGTCATGTTGTTCATGTCAGTTCCTCCTAAGATAAGGTGATCTAAGGAGATCGAAAAGACAGAGGACATGAGAATCAAGAGCTCCAAATCAGGTAGATTCTTGTCATTTTCCCAGTTTGAAACAGCCTGCCTGGTCACATTGAGTCTGAGGGCAAACTGCTCCTGGGTCAAGCCTTCCTTCTTACGTAAGTCTTTGATTTGCTGTCCAAAGTTCATTTCTTCTCCTTTCGGTGAGCGGGACAGAACTCGAAAAATGAAAAAGCGTTCGTCAACAATTTTTCGTTTTAAGTTGTTGAGCTGAAACAGTCTATCCCCAGACTGTTTCACTCCCACCCCCGCACAGCTTAAACTGTCTGGGGGACAGTTTAAGGTTGGGAATAAAGCGAACAAAGTTCGCAACATTCGTTAGGCCAGATTTGAAGTGTGCAACACGAATTGCTGAGATTTGCTTCGCAAATCTTATCTCCAACCTTTAACAGTCCACTGGACTGTTAAACCCAATCAACCACTGCGCTGAGATGTTGACACCACCTTCGAGAAGTGATGCTAATCTCTATACTCATCTTAGCCTGTCGGTAGATGTTTGCCAAGAAAGACTGGCTTGCTCTGGACTTTTTTAGCGAAAGGTGGTCTTGCTAACTCCGCAAGACTGGCTTGCAAGCTTGTTCTATCAAGGGCTTGAGCCTCTTGTCAACTTGCTGTCAACCTAGCCCATCTGCTCAGATAATTCTTCCCATTCTTCCATGAGGCTTTCTTGTTGGGCAGTTAGTTGGTCGATTTCTTTTTGATAATCGGTCAGCTGGCCGATGTCGTTGGTTTCTAGCATGGCTTGGTTGAGCTCGCTGAGGCGGTTTTCGATGTTCTCAATTTCTGCCTCGATTTGCTCGATGCGGCGGGCCAGTTTGCGTTGCTCTTTTTGGTTTTCCTTTTGGGCTTGGTAGTCCATGGCTCCGGCTGATTGGCTGGTACTTTCTAGCTGGTCAGGCTGGGCTTCTGCTTCCAGCTCTGCCTTTTTCTCCAGATAATAGTCATAGTCGCCCAAGTAGAGCGTGGAGCCAGTTTCCGAGATTTCCAGGACCTTGGTGGCGACGCGGTTGATGAAATAACGGTCGTGGCTGACAAAGAGCAGGGTGCCGTCAAAGTCGATAAGGGCATTTTCCAGAACCTCCTTGCTGTCGATGTCCAGGTGGTTGGTCGGCTCGTCAAGGATGAGGAAGTTGTTATTTTCCATAGATAGCTTAGCAAGGAGCAGGCGGGCCTTTTCCCCACCAGATAGCATGGAAACGGACTTTTTGACATCATCGCCTGAGAAGAGGAAGGCTCCAAGACGGTTGCGGATTTCCACTTCAGGCGTGGTTGGAAAGGCGGACCAGAGCTCCTCCAAGACGGTGTTGGAAGGCGTCAGGGCCGACTGGGTCTGGTCGTAGTAGCCCACTTCCACGTTGGCTCCTAGCTTGGTTTCCCCTTTTATAAATGGCAGAGCTCCGATGATGGATTTGAGCAGGGTAGTTTTTCCGATTCCATTCGGACCGACAATGGCAATGGCATCCAGCTTTCTTTGGTCAATGGAAATGGGCTGAGAGAGTATTTCTCCATCGTAGCCCACCGCAACATTTTCCACTGTCAAGACGATATTGCCAGAAGTCTTGTCCGACTGGAAAGTCATGTTGGCAGACTTCTGACCAGTTGTTGGCTTGTCCAGTCGCTCCATCTTTTCCAACTGCTTGCGTCTAGCCTGAGCACGCTTGGTGGTCGAAGCACGGACAATATTTTTCTGGACAAAATCTTCTAACTTAGCAATTTCCTTCTGCTGCTTTTCATAGTTTTGTAACTCAGTCTGTAACTTCTGCTCTTTGAGCTCGACAAACTGAGAATAATTGCCCACATAACGATCTAAGGAATGCTTGGTCAGGTCCAGTGTCAGTGTCGCTACCTTGTCCAAGAAATAGCGGTCGTGACTGACGATAATCAAGGCTCCCTTGTAATGCACTAGGTAGTTTTCCAGCCAAGCAATCGTGTCAATATCCAGGTGGTTGGTCGGCTCGTCCAGCACCAATAACTCTGGGCTTTCAAGAAGCATCTTTGCCAGAGCAAGTCGAGTATTTTGACCGCCAGAGAGTTCGGAGATTTTCATGTCCCACATGGTCCGGTCAAACTTAAAACCGTTCAAAATGGCACGAATATCCGCCTCATAGCTAAATCCACCTGCCAGACGAAATTCCTCTGACAGACTATCGTAGGTTTTCATCAGCTGGTCAAGTTCATTACCAGAAAGACTGCCCATTTGCTCTTCCATAGACCGCAGGCGTTTTTCCGTCGTCCGCAGGTCGTCAAAGACATGGAGCATTTCATCGTAGATAGTATTTTCCGACTCAAAACGGCTATCCTGTGCCAGATAAGAAAGCGATAAATCTCGCTTGGTAGAAATCTCGCCGCTAGTCGCTGCTTCTTCTCCGACAAGGATTTTAAGAAGAGTTGACTTGCCAGCCCCATTTTTTCCGACAAGGGCAATCCGATCCCGTTCATCGACTTGAATGTTGATATTGTTAAATAAAACTTCGCCCGCAAATGAGCGTTCAATCTTGTTTCCGCTTAGAATAATCATAGCAATATTGTACCATAAATTAGCCGAACCATGACACCTGCTATTCACCAAAAATATAGATAGCCAATCCTTCTACCCAAAAAAGCTCTATAATGTCGTCAATGGTTGAAACCACTAGCGAATTATAGAGCTATTTTTGTATGTTCTTTTTAAGTTGGTCCTGACTAAAATTTGCCTACCTTATTTCAATCATCCTAGTTCCAACTACAGAACAACACATCGTACTAGATTTCATCGTCTTCTTGATCCTTCCGGCGACGTTTAGCTAGAAGCGCAAAGGCTCCGAGTAACATCGATGCACTCAACACACCTGCTGTTCCAGACTGTGTCTCACCTGTGTTAGGTAACTTCGTTGCATTCCGTTTTGCCGGTTTTGCAGTTTCAGATGTCATCGCAGACATACTTGCTGACGTGGACGCCGATGTACTTGCGCTAGTTGAGACACTTATGCTTGCTGACAACGATTGAGAGGTACTTATGGATTCAGATACCGATTGAATATCAATTTTTGGTAATTCCATGGAAGTACCACCAGCATTTGATACAATCCAAATCTCTGACGCACTTGTCGAGGCGGATGTACTTGCTGACGTTGAAGCAGACGTGCTTGCAGAGGTCGAGGCAGACGTACTTGCGCTGGTTGACGCTGACGTACTTGCTGACGTTGAAGCACTTGTGCTTGCACTGGTTGAGGCGGACGTACTTGCGCTAGTCGATGCGGACGTACTTGCTGACGTTGAAGCACTTGTGCTTGCACTTGTCGATGCAGACGTGCTTGCCGATGTTGAAGCACTTGTACTTGCCGACGTTGAAGCACTTGTGCTTGCGCTTGTCGATGCAGACGTACTTGCCGACGTTGAGGCAGACGTGCTGGCGCTGGTTGAAGCACTTGTACTTGCACTTGTCGATGCGGAGGTACTTGCACTCATTGAAGCAGATGTACTTGCGCTGGTTGAAGCGGACGTGCTTGCACTGGTTGAGGCGGACGTACTTGCCGACGTTGAGGCAGATGTGCTCGCGCTGGTTGAAGCACTTGTACTTGCACTTGTCGAGGCAGACGTACTTGCACTCGTTGATGCGGAGGTACTTGCCGACGTTGAAGCACTTGTGCTTGCGCTTGTCGATGCAGACGTGCTTGCACTCGTTGATGCGGACGTACTTGCCGACGTTGAGGCAGACGTGCTTGCCGATGTTGAAGCACTTGTACTTGCCGATGTTGAAGCGGACGTACTTGCTGACGTTGATGCGGAGGTACTTGCTGACGTTGAGGCACTTGTGCTTGCGCTTGTCGAGGCGGACGTACTTGCCGATGTTGAAGCACTTGTACTTGCCGATGTTGAAGCACTTGTACTTGCCGATGTTGAAGCACTTGTACTTGCGCTGGTTGATGCGGACGTACTTGCACTTGTCGATGCAGACGTGCTGGCGCTGGTTGATGCGGACGTACTTGCGCTGGTCGATGCGGAGGTACTTGCTGACGTTGAAGCACTTGTGCTTGCGCTGGTTGATGCGGACGTACTTGCCGATGTTGAAGCACTTGTACTTGCTGACGTCGAAGCGGACGTACTTGCACTTGTCGATGCAGACGTACTTGCTGACGTTGATGCGGACGTGCTGGCTGACGTTGAGGCACTTGTACTTGCGCTGGTTGACGCGGACGTACTTGCTGACGTTGATGCGGAGGTACTTGCGCTGGTCGATGCGGACGTGCTTGCACTTATTGAGGCACTTGTACTTGCCGATGTTGAAGCGGATGTGCTGGCTGACGTTGATGCGGACGTACTTGCTGACGTTGAGGCACTTGTACTTGCGCTTGTCGATGCAGACGTGCTGGCTGACGTTGATGCGGACGTACTTGCACTTGTCGATGCAGACGTGCTGGCTGACGTTGATGCGGACGTACTTGCGCTGGTTGAGGCACTTGTACTTGCCGATATTGAAGCGGAGGTACTTGCACTTGTCGAGGCGGACGTACTTGCTGACGTTGATGCGGACGTGCTGGCTGACGTTGAAGCAGATGTGCTTGCACTTGTTGAGGCAGACGTACTTGCCGACGTTGACGCAGATGTGCTCGCGCTGGTTGACGCGGACGTACTTGCACTTGTTGAAGCAGACGTACTTGCCGATGTTGAGGCAGACGTACTTGCACTAGTTGAAGCAGACATGCTTGCCGATGTTGAGGCACTTATACTTGCGCTTGTCGATGCTGACGTACTTGCACTTGTTGAGGCACTTGTACTTGCGCTGGTTGACGCGGACGTACTTGCCGATGTTGAGGCGGAAGTACTTGCTGACGTTGACGCAGACGTGCTTGCACTCGTTGAAGCTGATGTACTTGCCGACGTTGAAGCACTTGTGCTTGCGCTTGTCGATGCAGACGTGCTTGCACTCGTTGATGCGGACGTACTTGCCGACGTTGAGGCAGACGTGCTTGCCGACGTTGAGGCGGACATGCTTGCACTCGTTGAGGTAGACGTGCTGGCGCTGGTTGAAGCAGACGTACTTGCACTTGTTGAGGCACTTGTACTTGCCGATGTTGAAGCGGACGTACTTGCTGACGTTGAAGCTGAAGTACTTGCTGACGTTGAAGCTGAAGTACTTGCGCTGGTTGACGCTGATGTACTTGCACTCGTTGAGGCAGAAGTACTTGCCGATGTTGAAGCGGACGTACTTGCTGACGTTGAAGCTGAAGTACTTGCTGACGTTGAAGCACTTGTGCTTGCACTTGTCGATGCAGACGTACTTGCACTTGTTGAGGCGGACGTACTTGCGCTTGTCGAAGCTGACGTGCTTGCGCTGGTTAAAGCTGAGGTACTTGCGCTGGTTGACGCTGAAGTACTTGCGCTGGTTGAGGCAGACGTGCTTGCACTTGTTGAGGCGGAGGTACTTGCACTTGTTGAGGCAGACGTGCTGGCACTTGTTGAGGCACTGGTACTTGCCGACGTTGAAGCAGACGTACTTGCACTTGTTGAGGCGGACGTGCTTGCACTTATTGAAGCTGAAGTACTTGCGCTCGTTGACGCGGACGTACTTGCGCTAGTCGATGCGGACGTACTTGCACTCGTTGATGCTGAAGTACTTGCGCTAGTCGATGCGGACGTACTTGCACTCGTTGATGCGGACGTACTTGCACTTGTCGAGGCTGACGTGCTTGCACTTGTTGAAGCACTTGTGCTTGCACTTGTCGAGGCAGAAGTACTTGCCGACGTTGATGCGGACGTACTTGCACTCATTGAAGCTGACGTGCTGGCCGATGTTGAGGCAGAAGTACTTGCCGATGTTGAGGCGGACGTACTTGCTGACGTTGAGGCGGAGGTACTTGCCGATGTTGAGGCGGAGGTACTTGCCGATGTTGAAGCACTTGTACTTGCCGACGTTGAGGCAGATGTACTTGCGCTGGTTGATGCTGACGTGCTGGCTGACGTTGAAGCACTTGTGCTTGCACTTGTCGAGGCGGATGTACTTGCACTCATTGAAGCGGACGTGCTGGCACTTGTCGATGCAGACGTACTTGCGCTGGTTGAAGCACTTGTACTTGCGCTGGTTGAAGCAGACGTGCTGGCACTTGTTGAGGCGGACGTACTTGCGCTGGTCGACGCACTTGTACTTGCGCTGGTTGAGGCAGACGTGCTTGCACTTGTTGAAGCGGACGTGCTGGCACTTGTTGAAGCTGATGTACTTGCGCTCGTTGACGCGGACGTACTTGCGCTAGTCGATGCGGATGTACTTGCACTAGTCGATGCGGATGTACTTGCACTTGTTGAAGCGGACGTACTTGCGCTAGTCGATGCGGATGTACTTGCACTGGTTGATGCTGATGTACTTGCGCTCGTTGATGCGGAAGTGCTTGCACTGGTTGATGCACTGGTGCTTGCAGACGTCGATGCGGATGTACTTGCACTGGTTGATGCTGATGTACTTGCGCTCGTTGACGCGGACGTACTTGCACTGGTTGATGCAGACGTACTTGCGCTGGTCGATGCGGACGTACTTGCGCTCGTTGAAGCAGACGTGCTCGCGCTGGTCGACGCACTTGTACTTGCGCTAGTCGATGCGGACGTTGAAGCTGAGGTACTTGCGCTAGTCGATGCTGACGTGCTTGCGCTGGTTGACGCAGACGTACTTGCGCTGGTTGAAGCGGAGGTACTTGCACTTGTTGATGCAGACGTGCTGGCTGACGTCGATGCGGACGTACTTGCGCTGGTCGATGCGCTCAATGATGCAGACTCGGAAGCACTTGTGCTTGCCGATGTTGAGGCGGAAACACTTGCTGATAAACTTGCAGATTCAGAAACAGAAACACGATCTGTTACTGTCAACTTATAGGATTTTTCTGTCTTAGCTCCATGCGAATCCGTAGCAGAAACAGTTACAGTGTAGTCTCCTGCCTGTAATAGACTGGATGCAACATTAGGATTTCTGCCTTCATAGACCGTAGCTCCCTTGGAATCAACAACCTTATAGGTAACCGTCAATGCTGTACCAGAGGCATTATCTTCAGTATCCCGAATTGTTACGCCAGTAGAAAGATCAATATGACTTCCATCGCTACGATCAACCGTTCGGTCCGTCGCAGTAATGACAGGTGGAGTATTGTCATTGAGACGTAGAGAGTAATTTCCTGTTACTGTCTGTGTACCGCCACTGTCAAGGGCTGAAATACGTACCATATAATCCCCTGCCGGAAGATTGCCAACATCTACAGTCGTAGAAGAACCAGCTGGAACAGTCATAACCGAACGACCATTGCCATCCAAAATCTCATAAGTAACAGTCGTTGTCAGGTTATCTGTAGGTGAACGGTCGTCTTCTCTATCGCTGACAGTAACACCTTCTGCCAAATTGATTGAAGTTGGCTGACCTGTCGGTTGTTTGAGAATAGTCTTAGCTCCTGGCACTGTCACAACTGGCGATTCGTTTGTATAAGTAATCGGAACATCAACTACAGTTGTCACACCCTCACTGGTTGTTAAACGCAGTTTGGCTACTCCTGTTGCTTGCGGAACCGTTCCTTCGACCACTTCTTCAACTGTTACAGTAGATCCTGCTAGGTTGACGGATACGGCATTTTTTACATCATCAATGGTCACGCTTTGACCGTATTGACGCTCGATAGGGGTGACATTAATCCCCATAACATAAATGCGGAAATTGGGGGACACCCTCGAATTAGCATTGACACTACTATCGGTAACTGTCACGTTATAGGTGTAAAAACCAGTTGCTGCAGTCGGACTAGTCGTCCCCTGAAGTTGTCCAGTTGCTGAATCAACTGAAAGATTTAGTGTGGAATTCCCTGTCAAACGATAAGTAAGACCTGAAGGATCCTCAGCAGTAACAGGTTTCAAAGTCCGTCCCGAAACCATTTCAATCAATCGTCCCGAGAAGACAGATACATTCTGTGTTGTGAGAATAGTTGGTGCCTGCGTATCTGCATTGACTGTCAAGATATAGGAACCCTCAACTGGATTGGTAGCACCGCTATCTGTCGCATAAATCTTAACTGTATAATTACCAGCTGGTAAATCCCTAATATCAATATTGGTTGCCGCACCTTCTGCCACTGTTTTGACAACTACATTATTGGCATTAACAATTTCATAGCGTTTACGAGTGACCAGGCTATCGCTTGCAGAGCGATCATCTTCCCTATCACGAACCGTTACTCCTGTTGTCACATCGTACATGGTAGGAGTGCCTTCTCGGTTTTTGGTAATCGTCTGATTACTTGCCTGAATAGTTGGTCGCTCATTTGTATAAACAACTGGAACATCAACTATAGTTGTCACACCCTCACTGGTTGTCAAACGCACACGAACAGTACCGTTTGCGTTTTGCGGAATGGCATTTAGCAACTCCATATTGACTGTTACTGGAGAACCGTTTGTCCCACGATTCAATGTGATGGCATTTTTAATCTCATCTACTGAAATCGTCTGACCGTACTCTCTCGTCACCGTAGTTGTGGTTGCTTCAATCAAATAAATCTTGAAATTTTCTGAAGTGGTCGTTCGACCCTGACCATCCGTAACTGTAACAGTACGAGTATTATAACCTGGACTGCCTGTCGCAGTTCCTTGCAATTGACCTGTCGTTTGATTGACTGTGACACCAAAACCAGCATTATTCAAGCTATAACGAACGCCTGAAACATCTGTCGCTGTAACTGGGATAAGGGTGCTATTGCCAACCATCTCAATCTGCTTACCAATGAATACGGTAACGTCCTTACGATTAGTAATAGTTGGATTGGTCGTATCAGTATAATTCAGAGTGACTGGAACCGTCTTAGTATCACCAGCAGGCGTTCTCACCGTCGCCTGAATGGTCTGGCTACCTACCGCATAGGTATGGTCTGGAATGGTGTAGGTCAGAGCAGACAAATCAGCAACGCTAATACCGCTATCTGCTGCAATCTTATTCTTGATAAGATTGGTAATTTCATCCGTTGTAAACTTATTATTTCCAGTATACTCTCTGGTTGCTGTGACAGGATTCACCCGCAGGACATACATTTTAAAGCTATTCGAATAGCCTGTATTTCCGGCATTATCCCGAACAAGGACTCGGTTGGTATATGAACCTTGACTACCAGCTATTGGCGTACCGCTGACTTGACCAGAACTATTGATGGTTAGACCCTTGCCGTTTTCTGTCGTAGAACTTGCCATCACAATCTGAGTCGTAGCTTGACCACCTGTTAAACCTGAGCCATTTGGCGCATCAGCTAGGGTCGCAAGTTGGATTGGTGCACGTAGGGCTTGCCCTTCGAAGGCGTAGAGACTGGTCGCAGTCAGAGTTGCCGTTGGTGCCGTCATGTCACGATAAGTGAAAGTGACTGGCACATCTTTATAGGTATTTGTAGAGGTATAGACACGAACAACGGCTGTCTTTTGACCTGCTGTTACTGTCCCCGTATCTGTATTGGACAGTAAAACTTTACGGATGTTTGCTTGGTTTGCATTGTTGTAATCATTAGCATTCCCAAAGTTAACTGAAACAGCATCCAAAATGTTTTGTTCTGTAACACGCGTGAAAGTTGGTGACTGAATATCACGATCAGCAATTGTCGCTACGGACGTTCCAAGAATGACCAAATGGTATCTCGCATCTGTTGAGTTATAGGTTGTTGTATTAGCTGGATTGGCTGTATCAGCAATCTTCAAGAAGTTTCCATACCAGCCATAGGCAGGTCCTCCATTGTTTGGGAGATTTCCCACAGTTGGTGTTCCGCTTAGGTAAACCGTTTTTGAAGTAGTAGAACTTCCCTCGACAGTAACAGCCATTCCTCTACTATTGCTGTTACCCGACGAATTCTGAACATCACCATTACTACTTGCTGTTGTCGCAACTCCTGTCGCATCTGTTACGGTCGCTAACTGAATCTTCGTGGAAACAGGATTGGTCGTAGCGGTTGGATTGGACGGATTTAGAATTTTGACCGATTCACCATTAAAGACATAAATCTGTTGGCTTGATAGTTGAACAGATGGGGCTTGAGTATCAGTATAGTTAATCGTAACGTCTACTTCTTTGTAGTTACCGCCTGTCAACGTCGCACGAACACGGACTGTTTTTGTACCGACAGTTGGCTCATGGTCGTAACCTGAAACAATCGCATAGTTCGCGATATTATCCAAGCCAGAACCATCCAAAGTGTTTCCAGTTCCCGTTTCAACCGTTCCCTTAACCAGGTTTTTAATTGCTTCTTCAGTAACTTTTGTACCTGCTTCTGCAGAGATGCTACCACCGCTTACATTAAAGGAGCGGATCGTAAATGAATGAGTTGAACTATTGTTATAGTTATCTGTTGCCGTCAGAGTACGTGTATAGTATCCCAATCCTGTCGTGAAACTTTGACCAGCTGACACAGTACCTGTTGCATCAGGTGTCAAGCCACCACTATTTGCAATGGTTGTAGTAACTGTTTGTCCTGCTGTATCAGATACAGTAGCAATACGAGTCGCAGCTGTTGTTGCTGTATTGTTAAAGACGAAAATCTGTGATACAGCATTTTCAATTTTTGGTGGGTAGTTAATATAGATATTTGCATTGGTAGTCAACCCTTGAGGAGTTGCCAAGGAGACACTGACGTTGCCTGACTGGTTGACTGCTGGCTTCGTACCATTAACCGTAATTGTCAATGAATTTAAGCTGTTTTGTCCCTGCCAAGGCTGGCCTGACTTAGTAATTACTCGTGTCTTATTCTGGATAATTGCATCTGTTACCTGCTCGTTCCAATTCATATTAATGAAGTGGTTACCATCTGAGACTTCGACGATTGTATATTTCGTTCCAGCTAGATGATTAGCGAGCGCTTGACGAGTCGATGCCGAACCACCATCTAGAATATATGGCCAGCGAGTATAGTAGGTAGCACCGTTAACCGTTCCATTATAAACAGGTGTTCCTTTGATAACAAACTCATAAATATTAGCTTGAGAGGTTGCTCTAGCAACAACTTGCAGTCCCAATGTCCTATCCATATTGGTATCTGTCGTTCGTAGATAGCTTTCCCCGTTACTATCACCATAGTAAGCTATACCGTACATCAACCAAGATGAAATTGGTGTATTTTCCTGTATCGTCGCAACTACTAATTCTTTCGTCATAGCTACGTTGTTAAACAGAATGACATCAGAAGGCATTGACAAGATAACTGGTCTAGTCGTATCTGTTGCACGTGTGCTGGTTCCTTCGGATGCGCGCAGCATACCTGATGCGGCCTGAATCTGATTGATACGACCAGTCAAGGAGATCGCTGCCTGACCTGCAATCAAGGCCATGGTATCGACCTTATCCTGACTAGCAGAACTATCTTCTCTTAGAGTCAACGATTCGTCCAAAGCCGCTTTAGCAACCTTTAGGGCTGTTTCATACCTCTTATATCTAGTAGCAGTCGTTGTCGTAGCATCCACCTCTGGATAAGAAAGGGCATGTTGCAAACTAGCAATGGCATTGTCCAAGTTTGTATAATCCAAACTATTAGCCATTTGGGCTGTCTCAGACTGGCTAGACGAACTACTGTTCAAACTAGTAGCTACTAACCCTGTTGCAACTTCCGAACTTGCAGTAGCCATAGCAACGATAGTACTATCGGGCTGCGCCAAAGCATCCGTTGGAGCAAGCAAATCAGTTGAAGGCGCATAAGAAAGGGCGCCTCTACTCTCAACAGCAACCAGACTGGACTCAGACACCTTACTTCCTGATGGTTCACTACTATTTTCTGAACCTACTACTCCTATCGAACTCGTCTTTCCCTCTACTAGGCTGCTAGAAACAGACATAGACACACTGGTTGAAGCAGATTCTGACGCTGATGTCGAAACGGAGACACTCGCAGAGGTTGATGCAGAAACAGAAACAGACAAACTAGCACTCTCTGAGCTAGATAGACTAACTGAAGCAGACTGGCTGGCGCTAAAAGAACCCGAGGTGCTGGCACTCACTGACCCTGATTCACTAGCCGTGGCAGAACCTGTTGTTGATGTAATACTTTCTTCCGAAACCACTTCTGTTAAAACGCTTTCAACAACCACTATATCTTTATCAACAAGGGTGTCTGCCTTGCTATCAACCTGTTGCTCCACTACAGCGACTTGCTCTTCTGCAAAAGTATTCAGTGCAAGGGTCGTCCCAGATATGACCGCCCCCGAGGCTAACAAGGCCTGTAAGTAAGCCAGACGAGAACTTCTCAGCTCCTCATTTGTTTCAATAATCGGCAAAGTAACCTTGGCCTGCCCCTTCCCTCTAATCACGCGTAAAAGACTGATTTGGGACAAGACCGTCCGGACCCAGTTCTTACCCGATTTATGCATTTTGACCCTACTTCTACGTCCAATTTCATCAAAATGCTTATTAAATCGTTTTTTGTTCATGAAAACTCCCTAGAAATATTCTTTTTTCTTCACACGTGCATATACATACATATATATATATATATATGTATATGGATGAAATAAAAATCAATTATTATTTTACCATAAGTAAAAAGCTATATCAATAAGAACAACTTTTCTTGTTTTTATACACAATCACAAAAATATTATAGTCAAACACCTCTTGAATTTCTTCTAAAAAATATTAATTCCCACCAAATATGCTAATGTCTATTTCAAGCAGAATAACGACTTACTTCCTATAAAGAAATAAGGAAAACAGTATACATCTATCGCAGAAGCAAGCCTAAAAATTCAAAAGATATACTGAATAACTGATATGTAAAGCCCTTTGTCAAGTAAAAAACAATCGAACTGATAAAAAATGAAAAGTATCTAGAAAGAGCCTAGTTCTTAGCTTCGGGCATTGGCCACTCTGATATTCGTGGATTGGTTACCTACAGGTCAATGGTTCTGCCGCGAGTCCTACTCTCTATAAGCGTGGATCACAATTGTGCCACTTAGTCATTTCGTAGATGACTCAAACCTTGAAGTCCTAAACTCCTTCAAGATACTCTCCATTCAAACATGATTTTAATCCTTATTTCTGTCCAAATTCACCCAGTGATTTTGGATAGAAATAGGGATTCCTCATCGCTCTGCGATGATAAAACGTAATTGTCAAAAGTGTACATAAAAACAAGTGCTAACTTCAAGCTATTCTTCCTGTCATCATCCCCCAGATAAAACCAGATAATTCCCGTGCAATAGCTGTTTTAGCAACGTTTTGTTTCTTATTTTTTCCTAGAACAAGTGTGCGATAACGTCTTCTTAAGCGTTCATTAGCCTTATCCGCATAAGCAATTACCTCCACTCGGTTTCCATTTTGTCTCCTTTTCAATTCTTTGGATTTATACCCAACAGTCCCCTTAGCCAATGATTGTGCAGCTTCTATCAGAAGTCGTCTTACATGGCTATTACCAGCTTTGGTAATAGCACCTCTTCTCTCCTTGTCGCCACTAGAGTTTTCGCTAGGAGTCAGCCCAAGATAAGAAGTAAACTGTTGAGCTGTCGCAAAGCGATTAAAATCACCGATTTCTGTCACAATGGAAAGAGCAGTTAGTGTTTTAATGCCAATAAAGCAAGAAAGCCGTGAGACCTTCTCTTGATAACTGTCGCTTTGAGCCAGTTGCTCAATTCGTGCATCATACCGTTCTATTTGATCTACTAATTTCTCATAGGTCAATAGATATTCTGTCAAAATCTCTGCATAAAGTCCATCAGGATTTAGGGAACGGAGCCAGCGAACATGTTTCTGTGTCCAATTACTGCTTCCCTCGGTATAGCGAAAATCATGTCGGAGACAGAAGGCAAGAATTTGTTGTTTGATTTTCTTCAGAGCCACTTTGTGGTCTGTTCTCATGCGGATATATT
>NZ_JAOTGJ010000016.1:0-43180 GCF_044427225.1 Streptococcus sp. 2022WUSS037
GAACGATGACAGCGGAATTATTTATCAAGTGGTATCAGGAGCAGCTATTGCCATCCTTGACAGAACCCCATGTCATCATTATGGATAATGCAGCTTTTCATCCCAAGAAACAACTAGATGAGCTTGCAGTGGCTAAGGGACACTATTTTCTTCCGCTTCCACCTTATTCCCCTGAACTTAACCCAATTGAACGATTCTGGGCTGGCTTGAAAAGAAAAGTGGCTGAGTTATTGAGGAGATTTCAATCGGTTGAGTATTCTTTGGAATACTATTTTAAAACTAAATGACTATAAAAAGCAGTCCATACTGTTATTGCGCTTTTCGCATTTCTAGAGCGCAAGAAAAAATGGTCCACTGGACCATTGCACTTTTCATATTTCTGTAGTGCAAGCTAAAAAGACCCTGACGGGTCTTTTTACTAATCTTCGTTTACGAATGGTAGCAATGCCATTACGCGAGCACGTTTGATAGCTGTTGTTACTTTACGTTGGTTTTTAGCTGAAGTTCCAGTTACACGACGTGGAAGGATTTTTCCACGTTCAGAAATGAAACGGCTAAGAAGCTCAGTATCTTTGTAATCAACATATTCAATTTTGTTAGCTGCGATATAGTCAACTTTTTTACGGCGTTTGAAACCGCCACGACGTTGTTGAGCCATGTGTGTTCTCCTTTATATTATTATTTTCAGACCTAGAATGGTAGGTCATCGTCTGATATATCCATTGGATTGCTTGCTCCAAATGGACTTTCTTCTCGAGCGAAGTTTGGTGTAGATTGTGCAGGTGCTTGATAAGGTGAGTTATAGTCATTTCCTCCAGCAAACGAGTTGCCAGCTGAATAGCCTCCACCTTGACCTTCACGGGCAGTACGGCTTTCCAAGAGTTGGAAACTTTCTGCAACTACCTCAGTAACGTAGACACGTTGCCCTTGCTGATTGTCATAGCTACGAGTCTGGATACGACCAGTAACACCAATCAGAGCACCTTTCTTAGCCCAATTCGCCAAATTCTCAGCTTGTTGACGCCAAATGACTACGTTGATAAAGTCCGCTTCACGCTCACCGTTTTGATTTTTAAAATTGCGGTTAACCGCCAAAGTAAAAGTCGCAACAGCTTGATTAGACGGAGTATAACGAAGTTCTGCATCACGGGTCATACGACCAACCAATACTACATTATTAATCATACAACACCTTCTTACGCGTCAAGTTTGACAATCATGTGACGAAGAATGTCGCCGTTGATTTTTGACAAACGGTCAAACTCTTTAAGAGCTTCATCGTTGTTAGCTTCAACGTTAACGATGTGGTACAAACCTTCGCGGAAATCTTTGATTTCGTATGCAAGGCGACGTTTTTCCCATGCTTTTGATTCAACGATAGTTGCACCGTTGTCAGTCAAGATAGAGTCAAAGCGTGCTACCAAAGCGTTTTTAGCTTCTTCTTCAATGTTTGGACGAATAATATAAAGAATTTCGTATTTAGCCATTGATATGTTCCTCCTTTTGGTCTAATGACTCATGGTCTAGCCACGAGTAAGTGAGGGATACTCACAGAAAGTAATTATACCATAATATAGAAAATGTGCAAGTGAAAAGAGCTTACTGAAAACAATTTCATGAAAGAAAAGACTATCCAAGTTCATGGACAGTCTGATAGATTAAGCCACAATCGCTTTGGCTACTTCTTCTGTCGTCATGCGTGAGAAGTAGTGTGTTGTATCGATTTCTTGGAGTTTCGCTAGGACATCTACGTACTCATAGCGAGTGCCGACCAGCAAGTCTTCAATGTCCGATACATCACCGATACCGAAGAAGTCTCCGTAAATCTTGATGGATTCGATAACAGATTTTTCAGCCTTGATGTAGGTTGTGATTTTGCCTGCTGGATAACGAACACTACGCTCAACGGTATATTCTGGTGTTTGACCGTAAGTCCAATCCCATGTCGCAAACTGGGTATCACGGATTTCTTGGATACGGGCCAAGTCATCTTCTGACAAGACATACTCGTCCATGTCTGGATATTCTTGCTTCATCTGGTTGAGGATGGCGTCCTTGAACTCTAAAACGGTCATCTTCTCTGGCAATTCGTTATTGATATTAGTTACGCGGGCACGGACTGACTTAACACCCTTGGACTCAATCTTATCCTTGCTGACCTTGAGGGCACTTGCGAGGACTGACATATCCACATCAAAGAGCAAGCAACCGTGGTGCATCATACGGCCTTTGGCGTAGGCTTGGGCATTACCACAGATTTTCTTGCCGTCGATTTCAAGGTCATTACGACCGGTGAAATTCGCCTCAACACCCAGTGTCGCAAGGGTATCAATCACAGGCTTGGAGAAGGTTTTGAAGTCAAAAGCTCCTTCGTCTGCCTTATTTGAAATAATAGTATAGTTGAGGTTGTTGAGGTCGTGATAAACTGCGCCACCACCTGACAAACGGCGAACAACATGGATGCCCTTTTCGTCTGTGAATTCCTTGTTGATTTCTTCAATAGCATTCTGGTGCTTACCGATAATGATGGCAGGCTCATTGATCCAGAGAATAAAAATTTCGTCAATATCTGTTAATTCCTTGAAGGCATAGGCTTCGAGGGCAATGTTATAGGCTGGGTCATTGCTGTTGTTTACGATGTATTTCATGCAAAACTCCTTTATTGTTAACTAATTTTTATTATAGTGGAAACGATAACAAAAGACAAGTCCAAAGACTTGTCTCTCTACTGTATTTTAGAAGCTCTTATTATTTCCGTTTTGGTGGGTTGTGAATCGCAACACCAAGAACATCAAGGAAGGCTTCGTACATTACTTCTGAGAAGGTTGGGTGACCGTGGATTGATGCTGCCACGTCGTCAACTGTCAACTCAGATTCCATGATGGTTGCTGCTTCGTTGATCATTTCAGCTGCAACTGGACCGATGATGTGAACACCAAGGATTTCATGGTATTTCTTCTCAGCGATAACTTTTACGAAACCATGTGCTTCGTTAGAAGCAATGGCACGACCGTTACCAGTGAAGCTGTTGCGACCGATAAGGATGTTTTCTTTACCGTATTTCTCGATAGCTTGGTCTTCTGTCAAACCAACCATAGCGATTTCTGGGTGTGTGTAAACCGCTGCTGGTGTGAAGTCCAATTTAGCTTTGTGGTGGTTGCCATGGATTGCGTTTTCAGCTGCCACTTCACCCATACGGTAAGCAGCGTGTGCCAACATCTTAGTACCGTTGACATCACCTGGTGCGTAGATACCAGGGATAGATGTTTCTTGGTATTCGTTGACCTTGATACGACCGCGGTCCAATTCAAGGTTAAGATTTTCAAGACCAGCCAATTGTGGTACACGTCCGATTGAAAGAAGGGCTTTTTCAGAAACGATTTCTGAACCGTCGTTCAATTTGATTGTCAATTGGTTGTTAGCTTCAACGATTTCAGATACACCAACAGATGTCAAGAATTTCATACCTTTCTTAGAAAGGACTTTTTGCAATTCAACAGACACTTCACGGTCCATACCTGGAATGATACGGTCAGCCATTTCAACAACGGTTACTTCTGTTCCGTATGATGCGTAAACCAGACCAAGTTCCACACCGACTACGCCACCACCCATAACAGTGAGTGACTTAGGAATTTCACGCAAATCAAGAATATCATCAGAAGTCAATACCAACTTAGAATCAATACCTGGGATGTTGATGCGTGATACTTTAGAACCTGTTGCAAGAATGATGCTACGACCTTTGATAACCTTGTCGCCAATAACAACCGTCTTATCAGGGTTTACTTGACCAAGACCATTGAAGATGGTTACCTTGTTAGCTTTCAAGAGACCTTGAACGCCACCAGTCAATGTCTTGACAACCTTGTTCTTGAAGTCAACTGTCTTGTCCATATCAACGGTGTAGTTTGTTGAAGCAAGGTTGATACCACGCTCAGCTGCGATCTTCAAGCCGTCAAGGATTTCAGCGTTCTTAAGGTAGGTCTTAGTTGGGATACAACCCTTGTTCAAGCAAGTACCACCAAATTCTGATTTCTCAACGATAGCGATTTTACCACCTAATTGAGCACCACGAATAGCAGCGTAGTAACCAGCAGGACCACCACCGACAACAACCATGTCGTACTCGTCAGCCGCCAATTCGGCCTTAGGAGCTTGTGGAGCTGCTGCAGGAGCTGCAGGTACTTCCAAACCAGCTGCTTTCAAGTCAGCAGTTGCTTGAGCAACTTCAGCTGGAGCAGGTGAAGCACCCACTTCAACAGTTTCACCTTCTGCACCAAGGTAAGCAATGACTTCAGTTACAGGAACTGTTGCACCGTTACCATGAACGATTTTCAAAAGAACACCCGATTCTTCCGCTTCCAATTCCATGCTTGTCTTATCTGACATCATCTCCAAGATAACATCACCTTCGTTGACAAAATCACCCTCTTGTTTTTTCCACTCGATGATTTCGCCTTCTTGCATATCTACACCAAGTTTCGGCATAATAATTTCAATTGCCATGTTTAAGATACCAAGAGCGAAGAGAAAGCGACTGAAAAATAGGAAATCGTAGAAAATCCTGATTTTCTAAACGATTTGTCTTTTTTCCGAGCTTTCCGCTCGGGTTCAATTGCTAAAACTCTCTCGCTCTTATTCCCTTTCTTTATTTTTTCTCTTTACCAAATTGAGCACAGGCTAAAAACCTATTGAAAAAGATAAATCGCCTCGTGCCTCAAGGCACATCGTTGATTTCCTATTTTCATACGGTTTTCTTAACGCCTTTTGCATCTTATCTCAGATCAACAATTCTAATGGGTTTTCCAGCAAGTTCTTCAAGTCAACCATGAACTTAGCACCATTCATACCGTCAACGATACGGTGGTCAATGGTCAAGCAGAGTGCCATGATTGGACGGATCTTGATTTCGCCGTCGATGACAACTGGTGTTTGAACAGTTGCTGCAACACCAAGGATTGCTGAGTTTGGTTGGTTGATGATTGGGTTAAAGGTTTTAGTACCAAACATACCCAAGTTGGTGATAGAGAAGGTTGATCCTGACATTTCAGCACCCTTCAACTTACCAGATTGAGCCTTCTTGATGACATCTTTTGAAGCCACCACGAAGTTAGACAAGCTCATCTTATCTGCACCGTGAACAACTGGCACCACCAAGCCATCATCTAGACCTACTGCGATACCAAGGTTAACGAACTTGTGTAATTCGATTTCTTGGGCATCGTTAATCAAAGATGCGTTCATGTAACGGTGTTCTTCTTTCATCAAAGTACGAACAACCGCAAGACCAATCAAGTCTGTAAAGGTTACTTTCAAACCAGTCTTGTTCATGATTGGCTCAAGGACTTGCTTACGCAATGCCATGAGGTTGGTCATGTCAATATCGTAGTTAAGTGTAAATGTCGGAGCAGTCAAGTAAGAGTTGACCATACCTTTTGAAATTGCCTTACGCATTGGGCTCATCTTGATGATTTCAACACCTTCTGGTAATTCTTTAGCTGGTTTCTCTTCAGCTTTTGGTGCTGGTGCAACAGCTTCTACAGCTGCAGGAGCAAGTACTGCAAGAACGTCGTCCTTGACAATCTTACCATTGACACCTGAACCTGTAAGGGTTGACAAGTCAACACCTTGGTCTGCTGCGATACGGGCTGCAAGCGGAGTTGCTTTTGGAGCTGCTCCCTTGAAGTCTTCAACGTCAACCTTGTGGACACGGCCGTTAGCACCTGTTCCTGGAACAAGACCCAAGTCAATTCCAAGCTCACGCGCCAATTTACGTGCTGCAGGAGTCGCACGCACCTTACCGCCACCTTGAGGTTTGGCAGCCGCTGCAGGAGCAACGATTACAGGTGTACGACCTGCAGGCACTTCTTCGATTGCTGCTGCAGGAGCAACTGGAGCAGATGAAGCTCCTGCTTCAACTGTCTCACCTTCAGCACCCAAGTAAGCAATAACTTCTGTTACGGGAACAGTAGCACCGTTTCCGTGAACAATTTTCAATAGGACGCCTGACTCTTCTGCTTCCAGCTCCATGCTGGTCTTGTCAGACATCATTTCCAAGATGACATCGCCTTCATTGACGAAATCGCCCTCTTGTTTTTTCCACTCGATGATTTCACCTTCTTGCATGTCCACACCGAGCTTAGGCATAATGATTTCAATAGCCATAATTATGATACAAAGAACGTCCAAATGCGACGGATTTTAGGAGTCCAACGCAGGATGCTTCACATCCAAGGCGGACTATCTAAATTCCGAGCATTTAGTTCGTGTTCTAATCCTTTCTTTCAGTTTCTTACCTTGTCAAGAACCAAACCAGACTTCGATAAGCGAAGCGGCTTAATTCTTTTCCAAGCATTCTTAGTCACGCTAGAACATTTTATTTCTAGCATAGCAGAGTTAGCGTCTTTCCGATTGCATTTCTGCCATGGCGATTTGGTGCAGGCATAACTGACCTTAGGCAAGCCAAATCAACACAGTCAGAAAAGATAAGCGGATGACGATAATATTAGCCCTTGTTTACTTGCTTGTAGATTGCCGCTTTGATTTTCTCTACGTTTGGCAATACTGCGTTTTCAAGAATGTTTGCGTAAGGAACTGGTACATCGTCTGAAGCGATACGGATGATTGGTGCATCCAAGTAGTCAAAGGCTTCGCTTTCTGTGATGATTGATGCGATTTCACCGATGAAACCACCTGTTTTGTAAGCATCATTGACCAAGATAACCTTACCAGTTTTCTTCACAGATTCGATGATCAATTCTTTGTCCAATGGGATAAGGGTACGTGGGTCAACCACTTCTACGCTGATACCTTCAGCAGCCACTTCTTCAGCCGCTTTCAAGGCACGTTCCAACATACGACCGTATGAAATGATGGTTACATCTGTACCTTCACGTTTGATTTCACCCTTACCAAGTGGAATGTAGAAATCTGGGTCCAAGTTGACTTCTTCTTTTTTACCGTAAAGAGCTTTTGGTTCCAAGAAGATAACTGGGTTGTTGTCAAGGATAGATGATTTCAAAAGACCTTTTGCATCGTTAGCTGTACCTGGTGCAACTACCTTGATACCTGGAATGTGGGTCAACCATGCCTCAAGAGATTGTGAGTGCTGTGCCGCTGAACCGATACCTGAACCAGATGCCACACGGAAGGTTACAGGGGTTTTCAAGCCACCACCAAACATGTAGTTAGTTTTGGCAGCTTGGTTAACAATCGCATCAAGGGCAATTGTGATGAAGTCCATGAAAGTCAAGTCAACGATTGGACGAAGACCTGTTTGAGCCGCACCAACCGCAGAACCAGCGATTGCCGCCTCAGAGATAGGCGTGTCGCGAACGCGTTTTGGACCAAATTCGTCCAACATACCAACAGATGTACCGAAGTCACCGCCGTAGATACCGACGTCTTCACCCATCAAGAATACTTTTTCATCCTTACGCATTTCTTCGCTTTGAGCCAAGTTAATCGCTTCACGCAAGGCCATTACTTTTGTTTCAGCCATTTTTTACTCCTAATTTATATCAATTTATCTTTACTGTAACAAGTAAAATATAGAAAACTAATCAATTACTTCATTGTAATCAAGCGTCATAGCTACTCGAACTACCCTAGTTTGACTTGCTATTTAGAACGTAGTCAAACTAATCACGTCACTTACGACACGGAGACTATTCAGCCGATATTGCTGAATAGACGAAGTTAGCTTCAAACATTTGGGAAATGTTTGGAGGTCTCCCAATAGGGAGAACTTTGTTCTCCTCCCGTAAGTAGGTAGTCCACCATAGTGGTTACCGTAGTTTGACTTGCTCTTTAGAGCTTAGTCAAACTTCTTACGTTAGTAGTTGGGTTCAGACTAGAGGCTTGGAAAAATAGATGAGCCATTAGTGATGTCCACATCACTAGCTGACTCTCTAATTTTTCTGTGCCTCTTTAACGTCCTCACACCCTAGTCTACAAACACATCCTCATAAGCTACTGAGATGTCTGGATCTGGGCTTTCTTGTGCGAATTTCACAGATGCTTCTACTTGTTCTGCCACTTGTGCTTCAATAGCATCCAATTCTTCGTCTGTCGCAATCTTGTTCTCTGTCAAGTATTTGCGGTATTTCTTAAGTGGGTCTTTTGCTTTCCACTCATTGACTTCTTCTTTAGTACGGTAAACACCTGCATCGGCAGTTGAGTGTCCAAACCAGCGGTATGATTCAACTTCGACCATGGCAGGACCATTTCCTGCACGAACGTACTCGATGACTTCTTGCATTTTTTCATAAACGGCAATAACGTCGTTACCATCCTCAACATAATGACCTGGAATACCGTATGCTGCTGCACGTTGGTAGAGGTGAGGAATCTTAGTAGAATAAGAAATGTCAGTTGAAATACCGTAACGGTTGTTAGTGATAAAGAAGATAACTGGTAAGTTCCAAACAGCTGCCAAGTTCATTGATTCGTGGAAGGAACCTTCGTTTGTCGCTGAATCACCTGAGAAGGCAATAACAATGTTATCTGTACCGAGGTATTGTTGCGTAAGGGCCGCACCCACCGCAAGGGCATAACCACCACCTACGATACCGTTTGAACCAAAGTTTCCTTTTTCCACGTTTGCCAAGTGCATCGAACCACCACGGCCTTTAGATGTACCTGTTGCCTTACCAGCAAGCTCAGCCATCATACCGTTGATATCAATACCTTTTGCAATAACGTGACCGTGACCACGGTGGTGTGAGAAGATGATGTCCTCATCTGTCAATCCAGCAATAGGTCCAACAGCCGCAGCTTCTTCACCGACTGAGAAGTGAGTCATACCTTGTACGAAACCGCGACGCACTAATTTGTTTAATTTCATATCAACATCACGGATTTGTTGCATTTTTAGGAACATATCCAAATGTTGTTCTTTTGAGATAGATACCATAATTTCCTCCAAAGGTTTTTCTCTTTCTGTACTATGATAGACCAATATTTCACAAATGGCAAGTAATTGAACCGTTTTCTTTTTACAGAAATTTTCGTGAAAACCTTGATTTAGTGCGTTTTTTCACAAATCCTCAAAAGATTCACTTTACTTGTTTGAAACTTTTTTCACAAACTTTAAATAAGCTTGCACGCCGTCTTTCTTTCTGTTAATATAGGTACGGAGGTTCTTATGGAATTCGATTTATTTCTTATGATTTGTAACTACATAGGCACTATTGCATTTGCTGTTTCGGGGGCCGTAAAAGGATTTAAGAAAAAGTTAGATATTTTTGGAATTAGCTTGCTCGGTATCATTACCGCCGTTGGTGGGGGAATTATTCGAGATACAATGGCCAATCGCATTCCTGCTGCACTTACCGATCCAAAAGCCATCTATTTATCTCTCGGAGTAGCGATTAGCATGTACTTGATTGTTATCAATCTAAAGCAGGACAAACCACTTGATAAGAAGATGATTCATTTCCTTTCCCAGACAAACCTTATCTTTGATGCAATCGGTCTAGCCATCTTTGCCCTCATTGGAGCCAGTACTGGCATCTCTCTCCAGCTAAACGCTCTAACCAGTGGTATTCTGGCAGCTTTGACAGGTGTCGGAGGCGGAATCGCCCGTGATTTACTCGTCAATGAAACACCTATTGTTCTTAAAGAAGATGTCTATGCTGTCCTTGCATTTTTCTCAGGAGTCCTCTATCATCTTTGCGTTGTAAATTGGAAATTACCACAAATTCCAACCTTCATCACCATTTTTACCATTTCTTTAGTCATTCGATTATTGGTAATTAAATACAAAATCAATCTTCCCAATATGGAAAGCAAACGAAAGGTCTGAGTTCGTCAACTCAGACCTTTTTGTATTATTATTGATTACCAGCCACCGTGACCACCTGCACCTGGTCCTGTTGCGGTGATTTGAGTAATCTGCTCACCGTTAACTGTCACAGTACCTCCTGTCAATTCAGCAGTTCCATCGAAGTCAAAAGCAGATTGAGCTGTTACATCGATTGTACCACCGGAGATATAAATGTCTCCATTAGCATCAAAGGCATCCGTATCTCCACTACCTACAGCCACTTTCAAGTCACCGCCAGTTACCTTGATAAAGATATCTGATGACGTTGTACTTGCCGCATTAATAGCATCATCTGAACCGTAAACATCTAATGTACCACCATTAATCGTGATGTTAGTACCTTCAAGTGCCTCAGCAGATTCTGATACTGTAATGGTACTTCCGTCAATTGTCAAAGCCGTCTCCGCTTTAATACCATCATCACCTGCTGTTACAGTAATTTCACCACCTGTGATAGTTGTATAACCTTTGGTAGTATCTGTATCATTGGTTGACTTGATACCATCACCACCTGCTGTTACATTGATTGTACCACCATTGATTGTCAATGAATCCTTACCACGGATACCATCATCCACTGCAGTAACGGTAATGTTTCCTGAATTCACGACAAGGTCGTCCGTCAATACAATACCATCTTGGAAGTTGCCCTCAACTGTCAAGCTACCATTACCAGTGATGGTCAAATCTGCTTCAACATGGATAGCCCCTTCGATATTGGTATCTGAGTGACTACTTGTATCTTTCACAGTATTGCTTGTACCATCCTTGATTTCCAATTCAACGTTGTCTGCGCTAATAACATTGATAGCTGCTGTATCTGAACTTGAAATTTCAGCACCTGCTAGAATGATGCGAACATTGGCATCTGTTTCAACCGTTACACCAGCTGTTGTTGAACCAGTCAAAATATAGGTTCCACCCTCAGTAATTTTCAAGCCATCGTTTGAAAGCGTCACTTCTGTCGTTGGAAGGGCTGACCAGTCAATAGATGACGAGCTCGAATCTGATGAAGTGCTATTATTTGAAGTTGTCGCTACACTTGTCTGACTAGTTGCTGCTGAGCTTGAAGTCGTCGTTGAACTTGAAGTAGATGAACACGCTGCTAAGACACCAAGACTCATAAGAGTAACACCAGAGTAAAGTAATTTTTTACGATTTGTTTTCATAATAAAGATTCCTTTTCTTTAGGAAGTCGTATCCCTTCCTGATATGCTCCCAGTTTACCTTTCCTTCCTAAAAGAAAGATTAAAGATTGCCAAAAGAAAACTTAAAGTTCTTAGGAACTACAAAAGGCCGGGAAACCCAGCCTAGGAATAATCATTGATAAAATCTATAGCTTAACCCAATGCAAGCTTTTCAACTCAAGCAAGGGAGAAGTTTCAGGATTGGTATCTGATTCAGAAATGCGTTTTAAACCTGGAATCATCGCATTGTATTGATAAATGCGAAAAACACCATCTCCTTCAAATAAGTATGTTCCATCCTGTAAAGGACGAAGTAGGGCGTCGGGTCCAATTTCAAATCCAAGATTGCGGAAATTATCCACCAAACGTAGACTCTCATCGGCAAGCTGAGTATAGAGGTCAATTAAGACATATTCTCCCGACTTGTCCAAAGCTAGAAGCAGCTCCTCTATACCATCATGGTTGACATCATACAAACTATAAAATATTCCACTATATTCTTGCCCCTGACTAGTTAATAAGCTCAGATAGCTACTGACCTCATCCTGATTGATTGCCTCAGCAGGCTGCCCCATATTCGCTTGATAACGATCAATAACTGATTGGTATACCTCACTTAGCTCAGGAGTGGTCACTGAGGATGCTTGCGTCTCGGAGCTAGATGCTATTGTTGACGCTTGCTGCAAACTAGAACTATCTGAAACTTGGCTTGAAGCACTAGAGCTAGAACTCTCACCACCTTTTACCTGATTAGACTGACAAGCAGCTAATAGTACAACTGTGGACACTAACATCAGTTTACTAATAAATGTTTTCATAACTTCCTCCTGTGCTCTATCTTTGGTCTTATACTCTTCGAAAACCAAAATTATCCGTTGTCAAGAGCCTTGATGAGCGAAAAGCTCCAGTGAAGGTTTTCAGCCTGTTACCTTGAAATAAGATAGTAACAGAGTTCTATCTTCGACTTCGTTTCCTAGGCTACTTTTGATTTTCCTTGAGTATTAGTATAACATCTTTCCGAGGGCTTGTAAACGCCACCATATATGGACAAAGCATCCGAGTCAGAAAAAGCCGAATGTTTCCATCCGACTTTTGTTGTTAATCTTTCTGATCAAGAGCACGCAACATTTGATCAATTTTATTACCGTACTCAATTGATCGGTCTTTTTCAAAGACCAAATCTGGAATTTTATAAAGAGTTAACTTACGACCAAGTTCTCTCTTAATGGTTCCCGTCGCTTTTTCAAGACCCGTTTGTGCTTTTTGATTATCGGATGCCAAATTACTCATGATTGTGTAGTAAACCTTGGCCATTGACAAATCGCCGACCATCTGAACATCTGTAATGGTCACTCCCTGCACACGTGGATCACGAACTTTCTTTTGCAAAATCTCATTGACTTCGCGCTTGATTTCCATCCCGACACGGTCTGTACGAAAATGATTCGCCATATTCTTTCCTTTCTTAGATGATAGAAAAGCTGAGTTTCCCCAGCTTGAATAATCCAAGTAGATTAAAAACTATTGCTTTAAAATCTACTAAAATCTATTAAATTATCACTCCCTCGACAAAATCACTTGTCTATGATTTTGACAGTGAGAAAATATTATTTTTTGATTTCTTCCATGATATATGCTTCGATGGTATCATCTACACGAATGTCGTTGTAGTTTTCAATCATCAAACCACCTTCTTGGGCATTACCGACTTCTTTCACATCGTCCTTGTAACGCTTCAAGCTCGCCAATTTACCGTCGAAGATAACAACGCCATCACGGATGACACGGACGCTTGAATCACGGGTAACCTTACCACGTACAACCATGAAACCACCGATCGTTCCAACTTTGGATACCTTGAAGGTTTCACGGATGATTGCTTCACCGATGATTTTTTCTTCGTACTCAGGATCCAACATCCCTTTCATAGCATCTTCCATCTCTTCAATCACCTTGTAGATGATACTGTGGAGACGTACTTCTACTTCGTCTGCTTCGGCTTGGTTGCGAGCTTCGGCAGTTGGACGAACGTTGAAACCGATAACGAGTGCGTTGGATGCTTCTGCAAGTGTGATGTCTGACTCGTTAATGGCACCAACTGCTGAGTGAACGATATTAACACGCACGCCTTCCACTTCGATTTTTTGAAGGGATGAAGCAAGTGCTTCAACAGAGCCTTGTACGTCAGCCTTGATGATCACATTAACTGACTTAACTTCACCTGCTTTAAGAGTGTCAAAGAGGTTTTCAAGGCTAACTCGTTGCGTTGCTTGACGCTGTTTAAGAAGGGCACGTTTAGCACGTTCTTCACCAGCTGCACGCGCAGATTTTTCATCTTCGTAGACTGCAAAATGGTCACCTGCCATTGGAGTTTCGTTCAAACCTGTGATCGAAATTGGCGTTGATGGACCAGCAACCTTAACACGACGACCAAGGTCATTTGTCATAGCACGAACGCGACCAAAGGTATTTCCGACAACGATTGGGTCTTGAACATTAAGTGTCCCTTGTTGAACGAGGAGGGTTGCAACCGCACCTTTCCCTTTATCCAAATGCGCTTCGATAACTGTACCAATCGCACGAACAGTTGGGTCTGCCTTGAGTTCTTGGATTTCAGCGACCAAAAGAACAGTTTCCAACAATTCATCAATGTTTTGGTTAAACTTAGCTGAGATTTCTACAAATTCAGATTCTCCACCCCAAGCGGTTGAGATAACACCGTGCTCAGCCAATTCACCGATGACACGCTCTGGGTTTGCACCTGGCTTGTCAATCTTGTTGATAGCTACAATGATTGGTACATTAGCTGCTTTTGAGTGGTTGATAGCCTCAATCGTTTGTGGCATGACACCATCATCTGCTGCAACGACTAGGATGGTCAAGTCGGTAACAGATGCACCACGTGCACGCATAGAAGTAAAGGCCGCGTGTCCTGGAGTATCCAAGAAAGTAATTTTCTTACCAGCTTCCTCAATTTGGTAGGCACCGATATGCTGTGTGATACCTCCAGCTTCCCCAGTAGCAACACGAGAATTACGAAGTGTATCCAAAAGTGTCGTCTTACCATGGTCAACGTGTCCCATGATAGTCACAACAGGTGGGCGTTCTGTCATCTCTTCTTCATTGAGGTAGCCCTCTTCTACGAAGAAACGCTCAATATCTGCGTTATCGACCTCTACCTTTTCTTTCGCTTCAATACCATAATCAACCATGAGGAGTTCGATAGTATCTCCATCCAAAGATTGGTTTTGAGTCGCCATAACTCCCATAAGGAAGAGTTTTTTCACAATTTCAGCAGGTTCACGTTTGATTCGTTTTGCAATTTCTGCGACGGTCATGCCAGCAGTATATTCAAATTCAGTTGGCAATTCGTGGAACTTGCGTTCTGTGACAGGCTTGGCAGGTTGATTGTTCTTGCCACGTTTATTTTTCTTGTTGTTATTCCAGTTACTATTTCTTTGATTTCTCACTTGATTTTGACTATTTCGATTTCTTTGTTGTTTCCGTGGACCATCTTCTTCGTCACTATTAAAGTCACGCTTTTTATCTGGTCGAGCTTGTTTCTTACGACGGGTATCTACAGCACTGTCAGCAACTTTCTCAGGTACCGCTGCGACTGGTGTTGGTTTAACAAATGGCTTGCTTTCAATCACCGGTTCTTCAAACTTGATTTCCTTTGGTTTTTTCGGTTGCTTCTTCGCTTCTTGTGCCTGACGGAATCGCTCTTCGCTAGTGCGAGCATATTCTGCATTCTGCTCAGCTTTTAGGGCTGCAGCACGCGCTTTGAAGTCAATTTTAGGTGCCGCAGGTTTTGCAGCCTCTCTTTGCTCAAAGCGAGCTGACTGACCTGAACGGTTATCCTGGCGACGATTGTCGCGACGGTCACCAAAACGATTGTCCTTGCGTTTATCTGAACCTTGCTCACGTCTATTATCGCGTCGGTCATTACGGTCATTATTTGGACGGTTTTGACCTTGTTGACGGTTATCACGACGGTCTTGATTTTGTTTACCTTGGCCACCTTTACCTTGTGCTCGTTTAGCTGCTTGCTCCTTGGCACGTGCTTCCCGTTCTGCCTTAAAGTTACGGCTCTGTGGACGGTGTGGAGCTGATTGTACTGCAGCTGTCGCAACTTCTTCTTTTACTACTGGCTGTGCTTCCTTAGCTTTTTCTACCTTAGCTGTTTCCACTTTTGGAGTTTCATCAACCTTCTCAGGCTTGCTAACTTTTGCCGCAACTTTAGTTGCCTCTGATTTTTGTCCACCAAAGCTTTCTGCAAGGCGTTTAGCACTTGCTTCATCTACGCTTGAAGCATGACTTTTGACTTCAAAACCCAATTCTTGAGCCTTAGCAACAACTTCCTTACTGCTTACGCCTAATTCACGGGCTATTTCATTCAATCTCTTCTTAGACAATGCCTTGTCCTCCTGTTCTATTCCATAATAGACCTCATCTTCTTTGTAAATCCAGCGTCTGTCACTGCAAGAACTTTTCTAGCCTTGCCGACAGCTGCACTCAATTCCAGTGTTGAAAACACTGTTACAACTTCTACTTGATAGGTATGACTTTTATCTGTTACTTTTTTACTTAAATTTCCAGCAGCATCTTCGGCTAAAAACACCAATTTTGCCTGCCTTTTTTGAATAGCTTCAACAACCAGGTCCTCACCCGAAACCAGGCGACCAGCTCGCTGGGCCAAACCTAATAAATTTAAGATTTTCTGTCTCTTATTCGAGTCCAAGTTCTCTCCTCTTGATCTTATGATCAACATAGGCAATTAATTCATCGTAAAATTCTTCGGCCACTTCCATACTAAAGGAACGATCGAAGACACGACGTTTCTTAGCTTGGCTTGCCTCATCATTATCAAGCTTGATGTAAGCTCCTCGACCATTTGCCTTGCCTGTTGGATCGATAAATACTTGACCTTCTTTATTTTTTACAATACGGAGCAAATCCCGTTTGTCGATGATTTCACCGGACACCACAGACTTGCGCAAGGGTATTTTTCTAGCTTTTGCCATGGTTGCTCCTTTTGCCTTATTCTTGTTCTTCTGCGACTTCTTCTACTAGCTCTTCTGTCGCATACTGTTCAGCTTCAAAGGCTTCGTATTCTGATGCTGACTTGATGTCGATGCGGAATCCTGTCAAATGGGCTGCCAAACGAACGTTTTGTCCACGACGACCGATTGCTAGTGACAATTTATCATCTGGCACAACGACTGTAGCATGTTTGCCATCTTCTGTATCAAACAATACTTGGTCAACTTCTGCAGGTGCAAGTGCATTGTAGATAAATTCCGCTTCGTCAGCTACCCACTCGATAACGTCAATATTTTCCTCAGTAGGAATCATACGGTCATTCTTAGCATCGTAACGAGCTGGGTGGAATTTGCTCGTGATTTTCTTAATATTTGAACCACCACGACCAACGATCGTACCAATAGCATCCACGTTTGGATTGTGGCTACGAACAGCGACTTTCGTACGGTCACCCGCTTCACGAGCAACACTCATGATCTCAACAGTCCCATCATAAACTTCAGGAATTTCCTGCTCCATGAGGCGTTTGATCATTTCTGGATGGCTACGGCTTACAAATACGTTAACCCCACGACCGTTGTCTTCTACCTTGTAGACATAGACTTCAATACGGTCATGTGACTGGAAAACTTCGCCAGGAATTTGATCCTGTTTTGACAATTGAGCTTCAATCGTACCAAGGTTGACATAGATAAAGCGATTATCAAACCGTTCAACGGTACCAGACATGATTTCATTCTCATGTTGCTTGTAGGTATTGAAGGTAATGGCACGCTTTTGCTTGCGCATTTTTTCCATAATGGTCTGCTTGGCTGATTGAGCAGCTACGCGACCAAATTCTGCAGGATCTTCTTGGAATTTGATTTTATCTCCCATTTCATACGCAGTTGAGATGGCCAAGGCATCCTTGAGGCTGATTTCCAACCGGCTATCAAAGACCTCATCCACTACTTCACGGACAGTATATACATGGAAGTCAGCCTTCTTCTCATCAAACTCGATGACTGCTGACTCTGCTTGTCCATAACGGCGTTTATAGGCAGAGCGGAGTGATTCCGTCACTGCATCAATAATATCCGCCTTGTTGATACCCATGTCTTCCTCTAAAATGCGGAAGGCTTCTAGCATTTCTCTACTCATCTTCATTTCCTTTTGATAGCAAAAGGTCCTTTCTTATACTTAAATTTTAACGGCTAAACGTGCCTTGGCTACAGTCGAATATGGAATGGTCACTTCTTTTTTACGGGTCTTGTCCATGTATTCCATGACCAAATCTGTTCCATCAAAGGACAGGAGAGTTCCTTCAAAAATCTTCACCTTGTCAATAGCTTGATAGAGCTTGACATGAATGTATTTCCCAACAGCCTGGGCAACTGCTTCTGCTGTCTTCAAGGGACGTTCCAAACCTGGACTGGTCACTTCAAGCATATACTGCTCTGGGAAGGGATCTGGCTGAATCGTATCCAAAAGCGGACTAATGATTTCGGATAAATCTGCCGTATCCTGAAGGGAAATCCCTCCTTCCTTATCAATAAAAATCGATAAGACGTAGTCACCACCCATTTTGCCATATTCCACATCTACCAACTCATAAGGAGCTTGGATCGCTGGTTCAATGGTAGCCGTGACTAAATCAATAATTGATGACATAGGCACCTCCTTTTACAATTCTAACCTGCTACAATTTGCATACAGGGAAAGGGTTGACTGACGTCAACCCCCTTTTCTCTTTATTTCTATCCTGTATTTTACCACAATTCCCTAGAACTGTAAAGAAAAACGATAAGGGCAACTATTGGTAAACGTTATCCATTTTTACAGTTGCATCACTAAGATTACTTTGCTATACTATCATTGGAGGTCTATCATGAAAAAAGAAAGTATAGTATTCACCCTTTGCCTAGTGCTTCTCATCATTACTCTGGCCATCTTTCTCTTTGTTGACAGCCATTTATTGTATGGCTTAGAAAGCCTTAGACCAATAGCCTACTTGCTCATCGGCTCAGCTATTGCCACTTGCATTGTCTATCTAATCCATTTTACTAAACAAAAATAAGGAGTCCATTGGGATTCCTTATTTGCTTATCTTATTAAAATCGAGCTTCCACACGATAGATAACCTGACCCTTGTTTGAGAATTTCTCCTCATACTCTGTCATAACGTTACCTTCTAAACCATCTGCATGTAAATCCAACCAAACCTGCTTCAAGACCATGCCATATTGAGAAAAACTAGCCAGGCTATACTCAAACAGACCACGATTATCTGTTTTGAAGTGGATTTCTCCCTTCTCAGGTAGAATTTCCTTATAGGTATCCAAGAAGGACTTGTAGGTCAATCTACGTTTTTCATGGCGTTTCTTAGGCCATGGATCAGAAAAATTCAGATAGAGTTGATCAATCTCCGCAGGTGCAAAATAGTTGGTCAAACTCGAACCATCCACCTGCAATAATTTTATATTTGGCAAGCCAGCTTCAAGCACACGGTCCAAGGCATAGCTTAACACGGTCATCTGAATATCAATACCAATATAGTTAATATCTGGATTTTGCGCAGCCATACCAGTGACAAAGCGACCTTTACCAGAACCAACTTCTATGTGGATAGGATTATTGTTTCCAAAAATCTCTGCCCATTTCCCCTTACATTCCTCTGGATTGGAGATAACATACTGGGGATTGTTTGCTAGAAGCTCACTCGCTCCCTTACGATTTCTAACTCTCATACTTCCTTATAGAAGCTCTGACGGAATTGCCGTAGAGCGTAAATTTCTTTATTTGCAGCCAAAACATTGTAGCTTTCTACATGCTTAGCAATTTGGTTTAGATAGCCAAGCTGGCCATACCAATAAACCTTATTTAATACTGTGCTGTTATATTTGTAGCCATAAGCCCGAAGCCACTCTTCCCAGGACTGACGAGGAATATAATGCGTCAAAACATAGGCAACATCCAACATCCGATCCGTTACACAAGCGGTCTCCCAATCTGTCAAATAAATAAAACCAGAAGTTGTTTCTACCCAGTTGCTATGATGTAGATCACCATGAACAAATGTTGCCACCTCTTGACGGAATCTTGGTAGATTATTCAATAAATCTTGGCAGATAGATTGCAGATAAGAATTCTGTCCCAATCTAGTTGGCGCCTCTTTTTGCCAACGATAAACCAAATCCTGAGGTTCCATATAGGTATAATTCATCTGCAAAGCCTGATTGAGCAAAATGCGAGAATAGTGCATTCTCACCAGTATTTGACGAATCTGTTTACTAGTCATATCTTGACGCTCCAAGGTACGACCATTCAACCACTCCTGCTCTACACGATGCCCCATTCCTACTTCACGATTTGCTGACAAAACGGGTGGTGTAATTTGCTCACGCGCAAGAGCAGACACTATCGGAGGCATCTCATACTTCACAAAGACTGGCGTTCCGTCTGACCGTAGGCCTTTAAACGCTTTGCCACTATTTCCTGCAATAGACTGTAATTGTAGCCCACTGGTATCAAACTGCATGCCTTTCCTCCTTTAAAAATTCCTTACTATTTTACTAATTTTCGTCTATTTAGTCAATCAATTTTTTTAATTTTAGAGGCAAATATATTTCATGCAAGAAAATCCCCACAAGAAGTAAGACGACTACCATCGTATTCTCTTTAGAAAATAGCAGAGCAAAGCCTAATTCCACCAGTAATAGACTGTATAAAATCACTCTAAGCAAATTCTGAAGACCGATTTTCTTGGAATCTTTCTCCAAAGGATACAGTTGTGTTACATATTGATAATCATAGTGCTTGTAAAGCCCCAACAACTGGAAGACAAGCAAATAATGAAAGACTAAAACTAGGCCGATGGATAACCACGATTCTTCGATGGCAAATAGGGACAAAATCGCCAACAACAGTAGACGTATCGTCAAGCCCAAGTAGTCTCCTGAACGCAAGAAAGCCCGTAAGTAGAGATAAAACCAAGTCTGTCTCGACTTGACAAGACGCAAGATTCCATTGAGATAGCTTCTCGGTCTAACTGTCGTGCTGATGCCTTTAACCGTCGTAAACAAGGCAAAGAAACGTAAAATAGACTGTTTCCTTTTTTGTTCATCTTGAATAGCCTTAGACCAGTCCAATACTCCCTGTGACTGATAAGCCGCTAATTGGCACTTGACAAGAAGACATTTTAAAACCAACAAAGTAAGAAGACCAGCTACAATCATCCACACCGGTAAACCCAGTTTCAAATAGATTGGTAACAAAACAAGCTGAACCACCACCTGTATAGAGGACCAAAACAAGACCGTGCGTCTGGCCGCAACCTCGAGTCCTTGCAGAATGTCTTTTTCCTTGGTCAATAGGAAGATTTGATCAGCTTCTTCTAAATAAGTCGCAATTCTTCCGGACAATAGCACCAGTAGACTGATTGCAATAACCACCAAAACAATCGGCAACGGATTCTCAGGGAATGACAACAATAATTGACGGTATTGCAAACTCAAAAAGCCTAATAAAACCATGAGAACCAAAACAAAATGGTCATTCAGAACATAGCGCAGATACTTGGAACAACGATTTAAAAAATCTAGTCGACGTTGTTGAAACAATTCTTTCATCCAGCCACTCCTTCTTGCGTCAAGGCCAGATAAATTTCGTTCAGACTTGCACCATCCATACCAAATGCGCTTTGTAGCTCCTCCAAATTTCCAGTTGCACGGACCTGTCCCTGATGTAAAATCACAAAAGAGTCGCACATTTTCTCAGCTGAGTCAAGAACGTGAGTGGACATGAGAATGGAAGTGCCCTTAGATTTTTCTTCCTCCAAAAGAGCGATCAAGTCAGAGATAGCCACAGGGTCTAATCCCAGAAAAGGCTCATCAACAATCAGCAGACTCGGCTCCACCATAAAAGCACAAATAATCATGACCTTCTGCTTCATTCCCTTTGAAAAGTTGACAGGAAACCAGTCCAATTTTTCATCCAAGCGAAACAGTTTTAACAAGTGCTCAACACGTCCCCAAGCTTGCTCCCAGGATAAATCATAGGCCATTGCTACCACTTCCAAGTGCTCTTTGAGGGTTAGTTCTTCATACAAACTTGGTGTTTCAGGGATAAACCCAATCTTCTTCCGGTAGTTTTCAGCCCCTTGTAGCAAAGTTAGGCCGTCAATTGCAATCTGTCCTTGATAAGGTGTCAAAAGACCGATAATTTCCTTAATAGTCGTTGATTTCCCTGCACCATTTAAACCAATTAGACCAACTAATTGACCATCCTCAACCGTAAAAGATACATCTTTCAAAACCGGGATATTGACATACCCTCCAGTTACATTTTTTACTTCTAACATACATTTCTTCCTACAATTTGATATAATTATTATAACAAAAATCCCAGAAAGAGGTTGCCATTATGTCGGATTGTATTTTTTGCAAAATTATCTCTGGAGAAATACCAGCTTCAAAAGTCTACGAAGATGACCAAGTATTAGCCTTTTTAGACATCACTCAGGTCACAAAAGGACACACATTAGTCGTCCCTAAAAAACACTACCGAAACGTGCTTGACATGGATGAAGAAGCTGCAGCCACACTCTTTTCTGTTGTGCCAACCATCGCTCGTCAGTTAAAAGAAAAACTTGGAGCTAGTGGTCTAAACATCGTTAATAACAACGAGGAGGCCGCTGGACAAACCGTCTTTCATACACACATCCATCTCTTACCACGCTTTAACAATCAAGATGGATTGAGCATTCAATTTAAAGCCAACGACCCTGACTTCCCAGCCCTGGCTCAACTGGCACAAGAGCTCTATCTAGGAGAATAATATGAAACTTCGTAATATCATTTTAGCCGTAAGCGCCGCTACCGCCAGCTTCCTTGCAGTCACGCATCGGGATAAAATTGCTAGAGAAGTACAGGAAACCAAACAACTTCTATCAGATATTCAATTGAGCAAGGACAATATTCAGGAACAACTTGCCATTATCCAAAGTTTTCAAGAACCCTTGCAGGAAATGGCTTCTGACTTACAATATAAGACTCGAGTCTATCAGCAAAGCATTGCAGGAAACTTGGAAGAAATCCAACAGATTCTCAAAAAATACCAGAATGAGAACAGCACTCCCTAACATAGGGAATTTCCAAATATCGTCATTTAGTTTTTCTTTTATTACTTCGACGTAAGAGGAAACTCTGTTTCCTTATTTCCAACTTCAAACACTCCACTGGATTGTTTGAACTCGCCTTGCCTAACTTCAGTTATGCCTGCGGCTTTTGATGTGAACATCGTTCACTTTATCCCCAGTCTCCAACTATCTCCCAGATAGTTGGAGCGAGTACTAAAAGTAAACTAAAAGCCTATAAAAATATAAAAAGTTGAAGAAGTTTGCGAAAAATAGCAAGTCATTAAACTCTTAGAAACATTGATATTTCGGCGTTTCTGAGAGTTTTTTATTTTCAACATAAAGAAAAAAGATTGAAGAAAATTGTCCAAAATGGACTTTTTCTTCAATCTGAGAGGTTGCAAACGACCTCTATTTTTATAGGCTTTTTGTACTCGCTCGTCAAAGTAATAAAAGAAGAACTAGATGACTACATTATTGTGACCCGCTTTCATCACCAAGTACTGGCTCTGTTGAAAAATCGGTTACCAGCTCTTCTGTTGTTACAGTCGTAGTAGCCGATGGATTCCCTATTTCTGGATCCAAGCGTTCCGCCCACGGACTTGCTTCTAGCAACAAAAGATTTGTATATACATCATAAACGTTGATTGGACTTGGCAATCCCATCTGTCCTTCGTAGACCTTCACGTTTGTGACTAAGTCGGTCTTTTCTTCTAAGCCGATAGATTTTTTCAAAATATTTTGCATTTCCAATAGATGTTCGCTGGTTGGTAATTGATAATAGATTGCATCAACCATTTGGTCCACACCGCGCAACTGATAGGAATTCAATTTAGAGACCGAGTCTTTATAACCTAGGAGGCTTGGAATTGTCGCAGGACTAATCTCAATGTTGGTTCGCATATTATTGGAGATGGCGGTCAGAATTTTCTTATACTGGGTCAAACCATCTAACTGGAGGAGTTTTTTTATAATAGCCGTGATAACTTCTCGTTGGCGTCTCTGACGTCCGATATCCCCCTCAGGATCATCATAGCGCATCCGAGCATAAACCAGCGCCTGATCCCCATTTACCAACTGTTGCCCCGGCTGGACAATAGAGGTGTAGGCAGGCTCATGTTCTGAAATGGATATAGGGAAGCCAAGAGTATTGTTTATCTCAATACCTCCAACCGCATCAACAAGCTCAACCAGACCATCCATATTTATTTCGATATAATGGTCAATGTTAATATCCATCATCTTTTCGATCGTGGCAATGGCCATCGGTGCCTGTCCGTAGCTATAAGAATGATTTAGTTTTTCAACCGTTCCTGAAGACTCCCCGTTCGCTTCTGCAATCTCAACCATAATATCACGAGTCAAGCTCATCATATTGGTTTCCTTAGTCTTGGGATTAACAGTTACCAAAATCATCGAATCACTACGGCCACCCTCCCAATCTCCCCCGCGGGTCGCTTGGTCCATATCCACCCCCATCAGTAGGATGGTTAGGGGCTCTGTCGCATCAATAGGAGTAATTTCATTTTCTCCATCTAGCTGCTTATATGTTTTTGAAATAGCACCTGTAGAAAAATTTAACAAGCTGGCACCATATATTAAGCCGGCACCTAGTGTTAAACCAACAATAGCCAAAGACATTAAGAATATTTTTTTTCCAATTGTCATACTTCACCAACTAACTTGCCCATATAATAAAGATCAAGCCATTCTCCTTCATCTGTTCTAGCCCCACGTATCTGGGTTCCTTCAATGTTGAATCCTAGTTTTTGGTATAAATGTACTGCCGCCTGATTGCGAACCTGAACCGTTAATTCCAAACGTTTCAATACATCCATTTCCTCTGCCCAATGCAATACTTCCTCCAGTAAAATCGTCCCTAGACCATGCCCCCAATAAGCTTTTTTTACCGCAATGAAAATATTTCCAATATGGCTGATGCGAAACTGCTTAGAGGACTTAACAGAAATTGCGCCGACGACTTCCGAACCAACCTTAGCCAACAGGCACAATTCACGAGGATTTTCGATTCCTGCTTCGAAGATGGTCTCCATTTCATCAACACTAAATCGAAAACCAGTCTCATCCATGACCAGATAATCCGTTTCTCTAGCAACTTGATTCATAAAATCAATAAAAGCTGCTGCATCAGCTGGTTCAGCTTCACTAAAATACACTTCTTTTTCAGACATTTTGGAACTCCTTCACTAAATCGCTACTTTGAGCCCCATGAGATTCGACTGTCAATCGTCGACCATCTCCCTCTTTCTCTATACGAATGAGCAAATAGTCATCAAATAGACTGACATCCAGTAATTCTCCCCACTCGATAACCGTTAGACCTCCTCCATAGAGAAAATCATCCAAATCAATCGAGTCAGGGTCATCTCCAATTCGATAAACATCTAAGTGATAGAGTGGCATGGTCCCCTCATACTCTCGCACAATCGTATAAGTAGGACTCTTAATCATCTGTTCAATTTTTAAACCCTTGGCCAAACCCTTGGTCAGAGTTGTTTTCCCAGCACCCAAATCCCCTGATAATACTAGAACTTGATTTGGCTTACAGGCTTTTCCAATTCTCTCACCAATGGCAATCAATTCATTTTCATTCTGACTATACATGTCTTTAATTATACCATAGCCCCAGTAGTTTGTCATAGGTCTACTGAAAATTGTAGACAAGTCGACAGAAAAAATCGCAAGCCAGAGCCTGCGATTTTGTTTATTCTACGCTGAAAAGATATGGGTAGACTGGCTGATTTCCTTGATGGATTTCAACCTCAACATCTTCAAATTGTTCTTCTAGCTGCTCAGCAAGAGTTTGAGCGAGTTCCTCATTACCATCTTCACCGATATAGATCGTTACGATTTCACTATCTTCATCGAGCATTTTCTCAAATGTAGCGACAAGTGTTTCCATCATATCTGGATTAGAAACCACAATCTTGCCATCAACCATACCAAGGTTGTCATTCTCATGGATTTCAAGACCGTCAATGGTTGTATCGCGGACCGCAGTTGTCACGCTACCACTTTTCACCTCTGCGAGAGATGCTGTCATCGCTTCAAAGTTGCTTTCCAAATCACGACTTGGATCAAAAGCAAGCAAGCTAGTAAAACCTTGTGGTAGGGTCTTAGTTTCCACAACCTTAACCGCAACTTCTGCAACCTCAGCAGCCGTCTGAGCAGCCATCAAGATATTTTTGTTGTTTGGCAACAAGATGACATTGCGGGCATTGACCAATTCAATAGCATTGACAAAATCTTCTGTTGATGGGTTCATGGTCTGACCACCTGAAATCACATAGTCAACACCTTGTGATTTGAAGATTTCTGTCAAACCTTCCCCAGCAGCTACCGCAATAATGGCATACTCTTTTTGTTCAGCCGGTTTTTGGAAACTTTCTTCTTTCTCAACCTGAGCTTCATGTTGCTCACGCATATTGTCCACTTTTACCTTGACCAAGCTACCATATTGAAGACCCGCTTGCATGACCAAACCTGGATCTTCTGTATGGACATGGACTTTAACGATTTCATCATCGTTGACCACAAGGAGAGAATCCCCAAGGTCGTTAAGGTAGTCACGGAATTCTTCATAATCAAAGTCCTTGACATAAGTAGGACCCTGGCGTAGAGCTACCATGATTTCTGTACAGTAACCAAAGGTAATATCTTCAGTCGCTACATGACCTGCAACTGACTTGTGGTGCTCAGCATTAATCATTTCAGACATAACAGCAGGTGTCGCCTCAAAATCTTCCGAAGCAATATACTCACCCGTCAAAGCTGACAAGAAGCCTTCATAAATGTAAACGAGACCTTGTCCACCTGAATCGACAACGCCAACTTCCTTCAAGACTGGAAGCATCTCTGGCGTTTTCTTAAGAGCACGATTAGCACCGTCAAGAGTGGCACGCATGACCTCAACCGCATCATCAGTCTCTTCTGCCTTTTTCAAAGCTGCAGTGGCTGCCCCACGCGAAACAGTAAGAATTGTACCTTCAACTGGCTTCATAACGGCTTTATAAGCCACTTCTACACCATGTTGAAAGGCTTGCGCCAAATCCTTACCGTCCAATTCAACCTTGCCTTTAACAGATTGACCAAAACCACGGAACAATTGCGACGTAATAACACCTGAGTTTCCACGAGCTCCCATCAACAAGCCTTTAGAAAGAATTTGCGCAACTTCTCCAACAGTAGAAGCAGACTTATCTGCTACTTCTTTAGCACCATTGGTAATAGTCATCCCCATGTTGGTACCAGTATCCCCATCTGGAACAGGGAAAACATTGAGTGAGTTCACATATTCGGCTTGTTTATTCAGACGAGTTGATGCTGCCTGCACCATTTCTTGAAATAAACTAGTTGTAATTTTAGACACAATTATTCTCCTACGACTTTGATATTTTGGATAAAGACATTGACGGCATCTACAGAGATACCTAGTTGATTTTCCAAGTTGAACTTAACGCGTTCTTGGATGTTGCGAGATACTTCACTGATTTTTACACCGTAGCTCATCACAGTATAAACATCGACTGCAATGCGACCATCTTCCAAGGTCTTAATCACAACACCTTTAGAATAATTTTCTTTTCTCAAAAGTGCTTGAAAATTATCCTTGATCGCAGACTTACTAGCCATCCCAACAACACCGAAAATCTCAGTCGTAGCACCGCCAACAACTGTGGCAATCACGTCATCAGTCAATTCGATTTGGCCGTCTTTAGTATTGATTTTAACAGTCATAATTCGTTACCTCAAATAGTTTTATCACTCCATTTTACCACATTTTCTGCTTTCTGTAAAAAACAAGCTTGTTACATCGGATTTTACAAAAAAAGAGTTCCCAAAGGAACCCTTTTCACAATTAACCTAAACGCTGTTTAGCATCTGCTGCACGTTGGAAAGCTTGTCCGACATAGTTGATACAGAGCATCATCACAAGGATGAAGATGGCTGCTGGCAACCAAATCCATGTCTTGTTTTCCAAAATATCTGCATTGCGGGCATTGGCAATCAAGGTACCCAAACTTGGTACTGTTGATGGTAGACCGAAACCAAGATAAGTCAGCGAAGTCTCAATACCGATATTTCCCGCAAAGTTCAAGGTCAAGTTAACGATAATCAATGAACTTAAGTTTGGTAAAATTTCACGGAACATAATCATGAAGTCGCTTGTTCCCAATGTTTTTGATGCATTGACATAATCTAAACTTGCCTCTGACAAAGTCCTTGTACGGAATAGACGAGCCTTGGCCGTCCAATAAAAGGCACTCATGATGAGAATGAAGTGATAGATCGTATAGTTCTTGATAACTGTCACGAACACAATGATCAACATAGTCACCGGCAAAATCATGATGAAATCGACAATACGCATCAAGAATCCATCCAAACGACCACCGTAATAACCAGAAATCAGACCGATAGAGATACCAACAATACTAGTAATAATCGTAATGGTAAAACCGATAATGATCGAGTTACGAGCACCGATAATCAGCTGACCAAAGATATCTTTACCACCTTCATCTGTCCCCAAGATATAGCCGTTAACACCTGGTTCCAAGTAACGTCCCAAAAGGTTGACTTTCATAACTTGTTCTTGATCCAACAGAAGCGCTCCGATAAAGACTGCCAAGAGAACCGTCACTAAGATAATTAATGAGGTCAATGCAAGTCGATCCTTCATAAACTCTCGCGCGATGACACGGAAGCCACCTGGAGGAGTTGAAGCAGATTGTACTTGTTTTTTATTTTCTTTACTCACCTTACTCCTCCTTCTATTTCACACGGATACGTGGATCCACGATACTCATGATAATATCTGAAATCAATGTCCCCAACAAGGTACCCATACCAAATATCAATAACAAAGCCAAGATGACACTATAGTCACGACTAGAAATAGAGTTATAGAATAACTGACCGATACCTGGATAAGTGAAAATATTTTCAATGAAGATAGAACCACCAATCAATCCTGTCAATTCATAGCCCAAGAAAGATGCAATTGGCAAGATAGAATTCCGGAAGATATGACGGTTATAAACAACTCTCTCAGGAACACCTTTGGCACGAGCTGTACGAACATAGTCCTGGCTCTTCGCATCGATAATCCCCGTACGAAGATATTGAATAGTGACTGTTGTTGACAAAATTGCCATTGTAATCGCTGGAAGAATCATATGGTGTAAGCGACTGAGAATAGCTGCAAATCCTTCTACACCACCGTCAATCGACCCACGCGTTGGGAACCAACCCAAACTAAAGCCAAACATCCAAAGCATAAGGATGGCAAAAACGAAAGTTGGAGTTGAAAATGTCAAGAAGTTATACACGCCAATGATTTTATCTGCAAGCGAGTTTTGGTAACGACCTGCAATCATACCTAAAGGAAGGGCAATCAAATAAGTCAACACCATCGTCAATAAAGACAACCAAATAGTGTTGTTTAAACGTTGCATGATGACATCAACAACTGGTTGTTTAAAAATAACACTCTGACCAAAATCTCCTTGCAAAAGATTGCCTACCCAGCGGAAATACTGAACAGGGATTGGGTCATAGTAACCTGCCGCAATCCGTTTTTGTTCAATGATTGCTGGATCAATATTGGGGTCAATCAATCCTGTAAAGGGATCCCCCGGCATCATCTTCGCAACAAAGAATGCAATGACACTCAGAATGATAATCTGAGGAATCATCATGAGCAAACGTCGTAATACTGTTTTCCACATCTTAGTTCTTACCTCCTTCTGGAAGGGCTACTTGATGAGTTGCTGAAAAAGCTTTCAAATCGTACACACGACCGTTTTCATCATAGTACTGACCTTGTTTTTCTTGGTACTCCTTCTCTGCAGCCAAACGTTTTTCCTTATTTTTCAAACGATTTACTGGATCAATTGATGGAATCGCTGACAAGAGACGTTTGGTGTAGATATGCTGTGGATTGTTATAAATATCATTTTTATTTCCAGTTTCTACGAAACGACCACGATACATGATGAACAACTCATCACACATGTGTTGTACAACACCGAGGTCATGGGAAATAAAGAGATAGCTAAGCTTGAACTCATCTTGGATACGTTTCATATAGTTCAAGACCTGTGCCTGAACAGACAAATCCAAGGCAGAAACCGGCTCGTCAGCAATAATCAAACGAGGGTTACTAGCCAAGGCACGTGCCACGCCGATACGTTGACGCTGACCACCAGAAAACTCATGCGGATATTTAATTAAGGCTTCTTCATTTAGACCAATCGTGTCCAATAATTGAAGAACTTTTTTCTTTTCCTCATCTGGAGACAGACGGTCAAAGTTACGAATAGGCTCTGCAATGATGTCCAAAATACGTTTTTTCGGGTTGAAACTTGAAAGTGAATCTTGGAAAATCATCTGTACATCACGATTAAAGTTGCCTTTTTTTCCACGCGATTTGTTGGTTACATTTTGTCCTTCATAAATAATTTGTCCTGAAGTGGCACGCTCTAAACCGATAATTGCCTTACCAATGGTCGATTTCCCAGAACCTGACTCACCTACCAAACCATAGGTTTTTCCTTCTTCAAACTCAATATTAACGCCATCGACAGCATAGACATGATCCGTCACACGGTTAAAGAAGCCACTACGAATTGGATAATGGACTTTTAAATCTTTTACTTCAATAAATCCCACTATTAGGCCTCCCCTTCAAAATAGAATGTCTCATGGCAGGTACAGCGAACAAAGTGATTTGGACCTACCTCGTGCATGCTCGGATTCTCTTCATGAGCCTCTGCTCCAATCCACGGAATACGTGGAGCAAAGCGACACCCCTTACGAACCATTTTGGTAATCGGCGGCACAATACCTTCAATAACATGAAGATCGCCTCCTTCGCTACCTGATTGAGGATTTGACTTCAAGAGCGAACGTGTATATGGATGTTTTGGATTGGTAAAGAGTTCTTCTACTGGCGCTACTTCGACAAACTGACCACCGTACATGACAGCCACACGATCAGCAGTTTCTGCAACTACTCCCAAGTCATGGGTAATCAAAATAATACCAGAACCTGTCTCCGCTTGAATATCATTTAAGAGATCCAAGATTTGTGCTTGAATTGTAACATCCAAGGCTGTTGTCGGTTCGTCCGCAATAATAATTGGCGGTTTACAAGACAAGGCCATCGCAATAATGATACGCTGACGCATACCACCTGAAAGCTCATGTGGATACTGTTTAAATGTCCGCTTAGGATTTGGAATACCTACCTGAGCCAAGAGTTCCAAAACTCGCTCTGTACGGGCATTGGCATCCAAATCAGTGTGATAAAACAGCGCCTCATCAATCTGTGCACCAATCGTCATCAATGGATTCAGAGAAGCCAAGGGATCTTGGAAAATCATACCAATATCATTACCACGTACCGTATTGTACTTAGCTTCATCCATACCAATCAATTCTATATCATTGTACTGGATGCTTCCTGTGATTTTGGTATTCAAAGGGTTATGCAAGCCCATAATGGTCGTTGCCAAAGTTGACTTACCACAACCAGATTCCCCTACAATTGCCAAAATTTCATTTTTTTGCAATGAGATGTCAACACCGTCAACAGCATCAAAATAATCATCTCCAATACGGAAACCGACGTGTAAATCTTTAATGTCTAAAAGCGGTTTTTCGGTAGCCACGCTTTTTCCTCCTTTATGTGCCAGCTAATCAAGCTCAATCAATTCAATAGCCTTACGATTATCAAGTTCATATAATGTTTGATTAACTGACTTTATATAACTACTCTAGAATAACATATTTCTATCAATTATCGTTTGATAGCGGTTACCCAGAAGTAAAAAATGTACTATATCCAATCATAAATCAATACCATCCCTATTACTGTCTCAATTAGAAATTGAGTAGGTTAATGTGATCCATCTTGAGTTTTTGTTAGTAGTGACTCATTTTTTGTGTACTGAGTCTACTATACCATAATTATCAGAAAATTCCAATAGCAATCTGAAAAAAGCCAAGCAAGTTGGCTTTTTCAAATTCTATTGTCTTCTTGCAGACTATTCTGCTACTACACCTTTATCAGCTGTAAGTTCGATATTTTCAAGAGCGATACCTTTTTCTGAAGCTGAACCATAGTTAGAATCATAGTTTTTCACACGTTTGTTAAGGGCTGTGATTGACTCAGATTCAAATGTTGGAATAGCAAATGCTTGCTCGTGAGCATATTTTTGCCAAGCCTTATAGTTCTCAACATTTTTCTTATCGTCAAATGATTCTGTTGAGCTGATTGCATTCAACAACTTAGTATTTTCATCAGACACGAAACGTGACATGTTGAAGGCTGCGATTGGACCCCAAAGTCCTGTTGGGTTTGGATCGTAACCTGTTGACCATCCACCAGCATACATATCAATAGCAGCATCATTAGCCTGAACTGAGTTATAGAACGACTTACCTTCAACTGTACGTCCTGTGTAAAGTTCGACATTCAAGCCAACTTCTTTCCACCAAGCAATGTATTGTTGTACGAGTGCTTCGTTCGCTTCTGTACGTTTACGAGCAGCAAAGGTAATCTTGAATTCCTTACCGTCTTTGCCTTCACGGATACCATCGCCATCTACGTCTTTGTAGCCAGCTTCTTCCAAGAGTTTTTTCGCTTTTTCAGGATCGTATGAATAGCCTTCCAACTCTGAATCATGAATATCGCCGAAGAATGAGATAATCAATGAGTTTGCAGGGTGGTAAAGACCATTGTACAATGAGTCACCAGCTGTCTTAGTATCAATCGCATAGGCAATTGCTTGACGAAGTTTCACATCATTCATCTTAGCATTTTCATCCATGACGTTTTTCTTAGCAGACTCGTCATATTTACCAAAATTAAATGAAATGTATTCATAAGCTGAGTCCAAAGAACCAACGATATTCAAGTTAGAAGCATCCTTGTATGAATCCAACTGGTCAACAGGCATATCTGCGATGTCATAGTTACCAGCTTTCATTTCAGAAACAATAGTATCTGGAGATACGATGTCAATCTTCAATGAGCTTGTTTTTGGCGTTGTACCTTTGAAGAAGTATTCGTTTGGTACGTAAGTGATAGACTCACCGTTTACGATTTCCTTGATTTTCCAAGGTCCCATACCAACAAGTTTAGATGTACGTGAGTACTCGCTCTTTTCCCAGTCTGCAACAGGGATATCTTTATAGATATGTTCTGGTTGGATATAAGCTGGGACATCACCACCGGCATACATCATAGAAGGTGACATTTCTTTTACAGTCAATTCTACTGTGTAGTCATCAATTTTCTTAAGACCTGAGATATCTGAAGCAGTTCCAGCAACAAATTCATCCATACCCACAATGTTCAAGAATTTATCATCAAAACGAACACCTGTATAGTCTTTGCTTGCCATTGACTTGATAGTAAAGATGTAGTCATTGATTGTAAATGGCTCACCATCTGACCACTTGTAATCTTTACCTGTCAAACTAACAGTGATTTTCTTACCTTTTACATCAAATTCAGCTTTAGCAAGACCAGAATCATCTAACTTACGATCTCCATCGTAACCAAACATTGAAATATCAACCATTCCACCAAATGTTGAGTCAGTTGTGTTTTCAGTCAACTCGTCAATCAAGAGACCTGATGAAGTTGTAGCTGAAACAAATGCATATTTCAATTGAGCATCTGCGACTGCTGTTCCATCTTGTTTTACTTCAGATGGGAATGACAATTCTTGTTTTGCTGCACCTGATTGTTTAGAACCACATGCTGCAAGAACAGATGCTGAAAGGAGAGTCACACCTGCAAGTGCAAAAAGTTTCGTTGTCTTTTTCATAAAACACCTCTGTTTTCTTTTTGTTTGACACTTATTACATGTCTTATAAAAATCATTATATCATAAAATTTTCTTAAATAAAGCCTTTTTGTCAGAAAATTTTGTAAAAACATAATTTTTCAGCATTTTCTCATTTTTTACATGTTTTTCCCAAGTTTTTCTCACATTTCTTGTGATATAATAGAAACAAATAACAGATAAAGGAACGATTATGCGTAAACTTCTAATAACACTCACTACGATTATTGCATTTTTTTTGACTTCCACACCGATTATTGCAGAAGATTTTTCTGTTGCAGCCAAGCATGCTATCGCAGTTGAAGTAAGTAGCGGCAAAATCTTGTATGAGCAAGATGCCGAAACCAAAGCAAGCATTGCTTCTATCAGTAAGATATTGAGCATTTACCTGGTCTACGAAGCACTGGTAAAGGGTGAGATTACTTTAGATACTATGGTAGATATTTCTGATTATCCCTATAGCCTCACTTCTAATACAGAATTAAGCAATGTCAACCTAGATGAACGTTCCTATTCAGTAAGAGACCTATTAAACGCTTCTTTAATAACATCATCCAATAGTGCTATTATTGCTCTGGCAGAAAAAATAGCCGGTAGCGAAGCTGCATTCGTGGATCGAATGAAAGCAAAAGTCCAAGAATGGGGAATTACTGACGCAAAGATTGTCAATGTATCCGGACTAGACAATACCGACTTGGGTGAAAATATTTATCCAGGCTCCAGTCCTGAAGATGTAAATATGTTTTCAGCCTTAGATGTTGCTACCATTGCAAGACGATTAATACTCGACTATCCTCAGGTACTCGACATTACCTCACTAAACGCCTACGATTTTGGTGGCTACACTTACTATAGCACCAACCAAATGCTAAGCGATGGTACTCACGCTCGTGGAGGGGTTGACGGCTTAAAAACAGGTACCTCAAACTCAGCAGGTTCAAGTTTTCTTGCAACAACTCAACAAGCTGGTATGCGCATTATCACAGTAGTATTGAATGCCACTGATGGGCTGACCTCTCCAGAAAATCGCTTTGTCGCGACAAATGATTTGATGAACTATGTTTATTCTAACTTTTCGCTTGTTACGCTAGTAAAAAAAGGGGAAGCTTTTGAAGGTAGTAAGATAAAGGTTTTCAATGGTGAGAAAGAAACAAGTCCTGTTGTTGCGGCAGCAGATTTAACTGTTGTTCAACGAAATCAAACTGATAATGTCCCCACCGCAACTTTCACAACGGATATAAAAGAAATTGATGCTCCCCTCAAAGCGGGGACCTTGGTTGGCAAACTGCAACTGAAAGATCAAGATCTCATTGGAAAAGGTTATATTTCCGAACAAGCTAGTGTCGATATGATTATCCCTAGCGATATGAAAGAAGCGTCCTGGCCTTTCTCTTGGTGGAATCAATTTGTCCGCTATGTCAATGAAAAATTATAAAAAAATAGTATGTCGAACGATTTTCGACATACTATTTTTATTGTAGACTATCATTCGCTACTCCTATTCTCCAGCCTCGGTTGGAGATTGAGTTGGAGGGAGTTCCTGCGGAACTCCTTACTACATATCATTTTCTTGCAGAAAATGACGAGCGTGGAAGGCACGGAATTGTGATAAGGTTATTATGATTACAAAGAAGAGCGACTGCCGTCGCTCCTCATCTACTACTTCCCTTCCTTGGAGAGAGTTCCTGTGGAACTCCTCACTACATATCATTTTCTTACAGAAAATGACGAGTGTGGAAGGCACGGAATTGTGATAAGGTTATTATGATTACAAAGAAGAGCGATTTCCATCGCTCCCTATCTCCTATTTCCTTGGAGGGAGTTCCTTCGGAACTCCTTATTACATATCGCTTCCTTACAGGAAGCGACGTCAGTAGGATAAAAATAGTCTCCCAGACTATGTTATTTATAGAGAAGAGCGACTACCGTCGCTCCCCATCTCCCACCTCGGTTGGAGATTTTTGGGCTTTTAGCAAACTCATGTTTGCTAAATTGCCAAAAATCTAACCAACCGAGCCCTCCATTTCATAGGCAATCAGTCTGTTGAGCTCGACTGCGTATTCCATTGGGAGTTCTTTGGTGAATGGTTCGACAAAGCCCATGACAATCATCTCTGTGGCTTCGGATTCGGATAGGCCACGGCTCATGAGGTAGTAGAGCTGTTCTTCTGAGATTTTGGATACTTTAGCTTCGTGTTCCAGGGCCACTTGTGAATTGTGGATTTCATTGAATGGAATGGTGTCTGATTTGGAAATATCATCCATGATAATGGTGTCACATTCAATGTGGCTGATTGACTTGGCTGAGTTTTTAGCAAAGGTTACTTGACCACGATAGTTAACTTCTCCACCACCACGGGCAATGGATTTGGATACGATAGACGATGAGGTTCGTGGTGCATTGTGGATCATCTTGGCACCGGTATCCTGAACTTGTCCCTTATTGGCAAAGGCAATGGATAACATAGTTCCACGAGCTCCTTCGCCTTCCAGATAAACCGCAGGGTATTTCATGGTCGTCTTAGCACCAAGGTTCCCGTCAATCCACTCAACTGTAGCATTTTTCTCAGCACGAGCACGCTTGGTTACTAGGTTATAAACGTTATCTGACCAGTTTTGAATAGTGGTGTAACGCATATAGGCACCTTCGTGGGCAATAATTTCCACAATGGCAGCGTGGAGGCTGGCCGTGGAGTAAGTCGGAGCGGTACAGCCTTCTACGTAGTGAACACTCGCTCCTTCATCCACGATGATAAGGGTGCGTTCAAACTGACCTGTTCCTTCGTTGTTGATACGGAAATAGGTTTGGAGTGGAATATCCAATTTAACGCCTTTTGGTACATAGATGAAGGTCCCGCCTGACCAAACCGCTGAATTGAGGGCAGCGAGTTTATTATCTGACGGCGGAACGAGTTTTCCAAAGTATTTTTTGAAGAGCTCGGGGTGTTCCTTGAGTGCCGTATCGGTATCTGTAAAGATAATGCCGTGCTTGTCGTACTCTTCCTTCATGTTGTGGTAGACCACTTCTGATTCGTACTGGGCAGAAGCTCCTGCCAGGTAAGCACGCTCAGCTTCTGGAATACCGATACGTTCAAAGGTTTCCTTGATTTTGTCTGGCACATCATCCCAGCTACGTGCTGGCTTATCCGACGGTTTTTGATAGTAAACAATATCATCAAAATCCAGTTCAGACAAGTCGGCTCCCCAAGTCTGCATAGGCATTTTCTTGAAGGTTTGGTAGGATTTCAAACGGAATTCCAACATCCATTCAGGCTCGTCTTTGATACGGGACATTTCACGAATGACTTCTTCGCTCAAACCCTTACCAGTCGAAGCCACCAGTTCCACGTTCTCGTCATGGAAACCGAATTTGTATTCCCCAAGGTCAATCGGGGTTGGTTCAATTCTTTCTTCTGACATAATATAAGATACTAAGCCCCTTAAGAAAGCAAATGAAAAATAGGAAATCGACTTCGTGTGCAAACACACGCAGAGATTTATCTTTTTTCAAAAGCTTTTAGGGCGAGTTCAATTTCATTTCCAATCAGAAACTGAACAATCCTTTCTGTATGATTTTCATTTTTTGTTTATTTATAGTCTTTTAGTTTACTTTTAGTACTAGGCAACGAGCTGCAGACAGTACTGGAGTACGGCAAAGCGAGTTAACGAAGTAATAAAAGAAAAACTAAATGACTATATTGATGCTCAGTTAGCACTGTCACTTCGTTCCAGTGCTTTCTTAATGGCATTCCATGGAAGTGTGGCACACTTGATGCGTTGGGGGAATTTGGCAACGCCTGCGAGAAGTGAGGCGTCTCCCAGTTCCTTCTGGCGTGTGTCTTCTTGCCCTTGGACCATTTGTGAGAAGATTTCTGCCAGTTCTTGAATCTGACTGATTTCTTTTCCAAGCACTGCTTCGGTCATCATAGAAGCCGATGCGGTTGAAATGGTACACCCAACTCCGTCAAAAGCGATGTCGGCAATCCGACCATTTTCAATCTTGACTGACAATTCAATCACATCGCCGCAGGTTGGGTTGTGGAGTTCTAGCTTTTCCACTCCATCCAAACTTCCGCGATGACGAGGCGACTTGGAGTGTTCAGACACAACTGCCAAATAAAGAGAATCTAATCTAGATAGGGCCATTGAAAAACTCCTTTGTCTTGATGATTGCTTCAACCAACTTATCACAGTCGGCCTTGGTATTGTAGATGTAAAAACTTGCTCGCACGGTGGCTGGCACCTGCAAATATCTGAGAAGCGGTTGGGCACAATGGTGGCCAGCCCGCACAGCAACACCTTCATAGTCCAGAGCAGTTGCCACGTCATGTGGATGCAAGTCGTCCAAGTTAAAGGCGATAACTCCCGTCCGCTTGGACAGGTCCTGACTGCCATAAATGGTCAAACCTGAAATAGCCTGTAATTTGGGAAAGACATAGTCAACCAGCTCTGCCTCGTGGGCCTGGATAGCGTCCATGCCAATTTCCGTTAGGTAATCAATAGCTGCTCCCAGACCAATGGCACCTGCAATGTTGGGCGTTCCTGCTTCAAACTTCCAAGGTAATTCTTTCCAAGTGGCTGACTGCTCATAGACAAAATCAATCATCTCGCCACCGAATTCAACAGGCGACATACGATTGAGCAATTCTTCCTTGCCGTAGAGAATGCCAATTCCTGTTGGACCTAACATCTTATGACCTGAAAAGGCATAGAAGTCCACGTCTAATTCTTGCACGTTGACGGCCATGTGGGGAACTGACTGGGCTCCGTCCACCACCAAGTAGGCACCGACTTGATGCACCAGCTCTGCTATTTCCCCAATAGGAGCCACGCTGCCTAGGACATTGGATACGTGTGCTAGGGAGACAAACTTGGTCTTAGAAGACAGTAGCGACCGCAGGTGGTCCATGTCTAGCTCGCCGTCTTTTAGGGTCACATAGCGGAGCTTAGCACCTGTTTGCTGACAGGCTTGCTGCCAAGGGATGATATTGGAGTGGTGCTCTTGAACCGAGATGATCACTTCCTGGTCTGGCTGGAGAATTTCCTTTGCAAACTGAGCTACCCAGTTGAGACCGGTGGTCGTTCCTCTGGTGAAGAGAATTTCCTTGCTAGACTTGGCCTGGATAAAATCTGCCACCTTCTGCCGAGCCGCCTCGTAGCGAGCAGTTGCCCGTTCCGAAAGGGTGTGAACGCCACGGTGAACATTGGCATTATCCTTCTGGTAATAATCCGCCAGCACATCTAGTACCTGCTGCGGTTTTTGAGTGGTCGCCGCATTGTCCAAATAGACCAGCGGCTCATCGTTAACAACTTGGTCTAGGATTGAAAAATCCTTGCGAATGCGTTCCAAATCCATATCTTATCTCTTTGTTAGTTTTTCTTCAATCACGGCAATCAGTTGGTCACGAACTTCTTTGACAGGAATTTCGGTAATGACTGCGCCAAGGAAACCGCGAACAACCAAGCGTTCAGCAGTTGCTCGGTCCAGACCACGACTCATGAGGTAGTACATGTCTTCTGGATCCACCTGACCGATTGAGGCTGCGTGTCCAGCTGTGACCTCGTTCTCATCAATGAGGAGAATTGGGTTGGCATCGGAGCGAGCCTTGTCAGACAGCATGAGGACACGGCTTTCTTGCTGGGCATCTGCACCTTTAGCACCACGAACAATGTGTCCGATACCATTGAAGGTCAAGGTTCCGCTTTCTAAGATAACCCCATGTTGCAGGATGTGTCCGACCGAATTATGACCATAGTTGGTCACGCGCGTATCCACACCTTGTACCTGACGACCAGATGAAAGGCCGACAACTTTGAGGTTGGCATGACTGCCGTTTCCTTTCAATTCGCTGTCCAAATCGGCAACCACATTTCCTTCGTTGAGCAGACCAATCGCCCAGTCAATCGTTGCATCGTTTCCGAGATAGCCACGACGGTTTAGGTAGGTATCCAAATGCTTACCTAGGCGGTCAATGGCCGCAAACTTGATTTGGCTACCTGCAAGGGCGATCACTTCCACAACAATATTAGCTGAAGTCGCCACTGCTCCGTCACCCAGACTTTCAAAACGCTCCAGGTAATTAAGCTTGGCATTTTTTCCTGCGATGATGAGGACACGTTTGTTAAAGGCAACTGGACTGGTGCTGTCTTGGTAGAAAAGGGCCTCAACTGGCTGGTCGATTTCAACATTATCTGGTACGTAGAGGACCGCTGTTGCGTTAAAATAGGCTGTGTTGTAAGCTGCTAATTTGTGCTCATCGTAGGCTACGGCAACGCCGATGTATTTTTCAAGCACATCTGGAATGACGTCCATGGCTGTGGCAAAGTCTGTAAAGACCACACCTTTTTCTACTAGGTCAGCTGGCAACTGCTCTAAAACTGTTTGGCTGCCAACTTGGACCAACATAGGATTGTCACCGATAGCTGTAAAATCTGGTACAGCCCCGATTTCATCATTTGTGGCTAGGCTTCCGTCACCCAGATTCCAACGATGAAACTTGACCCTCTCGATAACCGGCAAGTCCAGCTCTGCTATTTTGTCAAAAGCCTTAAGACGCAGGTCTGTCAACCAAGTTGGTTCTGCCTGCAAGGCTGAAAATTCTTGAATTTTTTCTTTGGTCATAGCTTCCTCCAAAGACTTAAATGTCATCTTCTTTGTAGTCAATACCAAGCTCAGCTGCAACTTGGACATAACCTTCTTTTTCCAAGCGTTGTGCCAATTCTGGTCCGCCTGAAAGCACGACACGGCCTTCCATCATGACATGGACAACGTCTGGTGTGATGTAGTTGAGCAAGCGTTGGTAGTGGGTGATAATCATGGCACCGAAGCCTTCCCCACGTATAGCATTGATTCCTTTTGACACGACTTTAAGGGCATCAATGTCCAATCCTGAGTCAATCTCATCAAGAAGGGCAAAGGTTGGCTCCAACATGAGCAGTTGCAAAATCTCATTGCGCTTTTTCTCACCACCTGAGAAACCTTCGTTGAGGTAACGCTCTGCCATTTCCTCTTTCATGTTGAGGAGTTCCATTTTTTCATCCAACTTGGTAATGAAATCACGGACAGAAATCTTGTCTTCATCTTCCTTACCAGCATTCATAGCGGCACGAAGAAATTCCGCATTGGTAATCCCTGGAATTTCTGACGGGTATTGCATAGCCAAGAAGAGTCCCATACGAGCACGTTCATCTACTTCTAATTCTAAAATATTGACACCGTCAAAGAGAATTTCCCCTTGGGTCACTTCGTAGCTTGGATTACCCATGATGGCTGCTGAAAGGGTAGATTTACCTGTTCCGTTTGGTCCCATGATGGCTGCAATTTCACCTGTTTTAAGGGTCAAATTCACACCCTTCAAGATTTCTTTGCCTTCAATTTCCACATGAAGGTCTTTGATTTCTAATACTGACATGCTGTGCTCCTTTTCATTTTTTCCTCTTCAAAAACCACATTAACTGACCAAGCTAACTAGATACACCGACAAGACTCAACTTTGGCAGTGGGAAAGAACCCGACCATTCATAGAAGAGTTCGTCAACAAATCTTTATTTCTAGTTGTTTCACTCCACTGGACTGTTAACCACTACTGCGCTGAGATATTGACGCCAACTTTGAGAAGCGGTGCGGGCCTTGAGCCCAGCCTCTTTTCTTGTTAATGATGATTTTCAGAGAGTGCTAATCTATAAAATAGTCTTTTCTGACAATTTTATACTCTTCGAAAATCAAAATTATCCGTTGTCAACTTACCTTGATGAACTCCAGTTCTATCTTCGGCTTCGTTTCCTAGGCTACTTTTGATTTTCATTGAGTATTAATTAACCATATCCACTATATTATATCAAAAAAAGAGCCTGACGGCTCTTATCTTGTTTAGAAAGATTCTTATTTTCTTTTTTTCTCTTCATAGCACTTTTTATACTTTGCGATTTTTTCTTGACGGTAACTACTATTACCAATAAACCGAAGAAGATTGAGCAACGGAGTTCTATTGATACCAAAGATGCCAATCAATTCACAGAGAATCTCAATTCCCAGTCCCATGGTCACCAATAGGAGAATCCCCCCTATTCGACTCGAAACATTGAGCAAAAGAGAGGTCAGGGAGAATAAGAAAGAGATGGCGTAAATCACCAATACCGTGCCACGATGAGTAAGTCCCAGAGAGAGCAAGCGATGATGCAGATGCATCTTATCTGCTTCATAGATTTTTTGCCCAGACAATTTTCGACGAATGATGGCTACTACAGTATCCGTAATAGGCACTCCAAGAATAATCATCGGAGTAACCACTGCAACAGCTGTCGAATTTTTCAGTCCTTGAAGCGACAAGACTCCAATCATAAACCCGATGAAGAGGGCTCCTGTATCGCCAAGATAAATGATGGCGGGATTATAGTTATAAGGCAAAAAACCTACAATCGCCGCAACCAAAACAAAGATGGTTAAGGTCAAAAAAATATTGCTATCATGCAAAAAGAAATAAGACACAATTCCCATCGTTGTCAAGGAAATAATCGATACTCCCGAAACCAGACCATCCAGACCATCAATCAAGTTGACTGCATTCGTAATGGAAACAATCCAAAGGACCGTTAATAGAAAAGAGAGCCAGACAGGAAATTGAAGGAAAGGTCCTCCAAAAGGAATCTTAAAGCTATCAAAACGAAATTCCGTAAAAATCCAAATGAGCGTCGCTGCCGCTAGAATACCAAACATTTTAGGAGCAGGCTTTAGCTCCTTGACATCATCAATGAATCCCGTAAGAACGATAATGCTGGATGCTAGGACCAGGGGCCAGATATAATGCAAGTAAGTACCATGGTAATTGACACGGGTAACAATTCCTGGTAAAAACCATAGGACAGAAATGGTAAACGCCACAAAGATGGCCAGACCTCCCGCTGAAGGCATGGGCACCTTATTTATCCGCCGTGCATTCGGATTATCGACTGCTCCAACCCTCAGGGACATAAAACGAACCAAGGGGGTCGCAATGGCTGATATGACCATGGTTGTAATAATGACCATTATGTATTTTAGAGCAAAAGGAATCATACTGTCGGAACCTTCCTAAGCTCCTCGATTGCCGCAAGCGGAAGCATCAAAGTTCCGTGTTCTTGTAAAGCAGGTCTGGTCAACTTAGTATCATTGGTAAATTCCAACATTCGTGAAAGAATGTAGCCTGGATACTGCTTGGAACGATTTTCTACATTGATAAGAACGGTCAAGTAGTAGTGACCATCCATTTTATATAATTCCGATTCTTCTACTGGATAATCAACCGTACCAACAAAAGTAAACAGATCCTCTATCGTTGGAAATTCCAAAATATAGTAAATATAGCGCTCTTGCTCCTCTTCATCTGCTTCTTCCTCTTGCTCTACCTCTTCCAAATGACGAACGGCTGTTGCATCCGGTGCACTTTTCTCACGAACGGTTTGTTCCAAACTCTTGAAAAACTCATCTGGAGTCATACTTGCGACATCACCAAGTTCCGACAAATCTGTAAATTCATCGAAATTCAAGCTCTGATCCAAATCAGACTTGGTAACAAAGATGTCCACCCGATCTGGCTTCGGAGTCACACGAAAACTCAGCATACCGCTTTCTCGGAAAGTCATTGGTAAATCCAATTCATCCAAAACAGTATAGAAGAACTCCTCTGTCTTCTCTTGCGGAATGAGAAAGTCCGAAAGTTCCATTCCTCTCTCTTCCAAATCATCTAATTTTATAGTGATTTTCAAGGTTGAATCACTAATTTGCTTTACTTTCATAACTACCTCATTCATTGATTCATCAATTTCTTAAAATTGATTGATCATTTTCAATACTCATACATATCTTCCACCATTATACTAAAACCAAGCTCGAAAGACAAAAGAAAAGCAGGTCTCCCTGCTCTTAACGGGAATTTGACAGTTTGAATGACACAAAAGTGCCACAAACGTTGATGTGATGCTATTTTTTTGTCAAATTCTTGCACATATTTATTGCGTACTTTTTTCGTACTGTGATATAATAGAGTGAGGTGCGAATCTATGAGAGTTAAAAAATCAGTATCTAAAAATACAATCAATTATGCCATTATCAAAGATATTAAGGTTGGAAATAAAAGAACTTCTACCATTGT